>NZ_JAUHUK010000017.1:0-136159 GCF_030417915.1 Pseudomonas sp. C32
CGCGTAACTCTTTGTTTACCAAGGAGTTTTCCATTTCGGCTGCGCCGGAAGTGGGGCGAATTATAGACACCTGAGATCTGCCGTCAAGCACTGATTTTGCCTTTCTAGCATGACACTCAAAATCACTGCTTATATATAGACGCGCCGATGACTAATGCGCAACATATTGCCCAAGTACGTAGAAACGCCCTGATTTCCTACCTTGGACGGTGTCACGCAATGAACGACCAGCAACGCAGCCTAGCCTCCACCCTATTCTCGGTTGGGCTGTTACTTATAGCCATGGCCTCGATCCAGACCGGAGCGTCCCTGGCCAAAAGCATGTTCCCGGTCATTGGCCCTCAAGGGACCACCACACTGCGCCTGATTTTCGCCAGCGTGATCATGATGCTGATACTGCGCCCATGGCGCGCGAAACTCACCGCAAAATCCCTGCGTACCGTCGTCGTCTACGGGATGGCACTGGGCGGCATGAACTTCCTCTTCTATATGTCCTTGCAAACCGTTCCCCTGGGTATCGCGGTAGCGCTGGAGTTCACTGGCCCACTGGCGGTTGCGATCTATGCCTCACGCCGTGCAATCGACTTTTTGTGGATCGCGCTGGCAGCGGCAGGATTACTGCTATTAATACCGTCAGGCGAAGCGGCAGCGGGGATGGATCTGACAGGCGTCGGTTATGCTTTGGGCGCCGGGGTATGTTGGGCGCTATACATTCTGTTCGGCCAGAAGGCCGGCGCCGACAACGGAGTTCAGACTGCCGCGCTGGGAGTAATGATTGCCGCGTTGTTTGTAGCACCGATCGGAATCGTCCATGCGGGTTCTGCTCTGTTGACGCCTGCCTTGATCCCGATAGCTCTCGGCGTCGCCATCTTGTCCACCGCCCTGCCCTACACCCTGGAGATGGTCGCATTGACTCGCATGCCGGCCAGAACTTTCGGCACACTGATGAGCATTGAACCTGCCGTCGGAGCGCTTTCGGGGCTACTGTTCCTTCACGAGTTCCTTTCACTGTCACAATGGATGGCCATCATGTGCATCATTTTGGCGTCGGTAGGTGCGACGTTGACCATGGGCAATGCTGCCAAACCAGCGATAGCGGCAGATTGAAGCAGAAATAACGAAGCTCTGGCATTTACCGCTTAATTAGGCCATGTTTAGGCCCGCAACCCAGAGTCAGGCAGGGCGATTTCAGACAGGGATATCAGGACGCTTCAAGTAAAAGCGATTAGAGCCAGACCCGGGCACAAGACCCGGGACGCTATAAGGATAGTAATGAAACGAATTTTGATACTGATCGCCGCTCTTGCAATTGCAGGCTGCGCAGCGACATCAGAAACCAAGATCAAACACGGCAAGAAAGGGCTGCACATCAACTGTTCAGGACTGTCGTCGTCTTGGGACAAATGCTACGCCACCGCTAGCAACTTGTGCGCTCCCAAGGGTTACAAGGTCATCGCCAAGTCGGGGGATACCGTGGAAGAACCTGGCGACTATCCGTTTGGCCTCAATCCCGCGGGCTATACCAGCCGAAGCATGATTGTCATCTGCAAATAGACAGGTCGCCGCGTCAGGTTCTCGGACTTGCGATTTGGCGACCGATTTCATCGTAACTGGACTTCAGCACCTCGCGCTGAACATCCGGAGTTGCGAGCATCCGGGCGACGACCAGTGCACCAATGCATTGCGACAGAATCGCCCAGGCCAAGCTGTCACTGTGCAAAATCTCCGCCCAGCTTTCCTGGAGCCGACAGATCCAGTGTTCCGCCTGTTGGCGAACGCTCACGTCTGACCGGGCGATCTCGGCCCCCAAGGCTGGCAGCGCACAACCGGTTTCCGGATGCTCGACATGGGACATGCTCAGATAAAGTTTGAGACAGCGTTCAAGTTTGTCTCGGTCCTGATCCGCTCCCAATCGTGCCAGGCTTTGGCGTAGCTCACGCTCGACAATGGTTGCGAACAGCTCATCCTTTGACGAGAAGTGGCTATAGAACGCGCCGCCACTCAAGCCGATCGCTTTCATCAAGCCATCGACGCCTACCGTTGAGAAACCCGACTTCTTGGCCGAAACCGCGCTGCTTTCCAGCAGCTTCTCCTTGGTTTCCAATTTGTGGCTGGTCGAATAACGCATAGCCTTCTTCCCGATTTGAATACCTTGACGATTATCGAATCGTAGCATAACGTCCGTTTAGTTAACGATCGTTTACCAAAGGGATCTACCCATGAATAACAAGAAGGTCGTACTGGTTGTCGGCGCTGGTGATGCCACGGGTGGCGCAATTGCCAAACGCTTTGCTCGGGAAGGTTTTGTCGCCTGTGTCACTCGCCGCAGCGCGGACAAGCTTCAACCGCTGGTGGATGCCATCAAGGCCGACGGCGGTGAAGCACACGGGTTCGCTTGCGATGCGCGAAAAGAAGAAGACGTGATCGCGCTGGTCGAACAGATTGAAAACCAGATCGGCCCCATTGAAGCGTTCGTGTTCAATATCGGCGCCAACGTGCCGTGCAGCATTCTCGAAGAAACGGCCCGCAAGTATTTCAAGATTTGGGAGATGGCCTGCTTCTCGGGTTTTCTCAACGCCCGGGAAGTGGCCAAACGCATGGCCAAGCGTCAACGAGGCACGATTCTGTTCACGGGTGCCACGGCGGGTATGCGTGGCGCCGCCGGATTCGCCGCGTTTGCCGGCGCCAAGCATGGGATCCGGGCACTGGCCCAAAGCATGGCCCGTGAGTTGGGACCGATGAACATTCACGTTGCCCATGTGGTCGTCGATGGCGCCATCGATACCGATTTCATCCGCGAGAGCTTCCCCGAGAAGTATGCGACCAAGGATCAGGACGGCATTCTCAACCCCGAGCACATCGCCGAGAACTACTGGTATCTGCACGCCCAGCCCCGCGACGCCTGGACTTTCGAGCTCGATCTGCGTCCCTGGAGCGAACGCTGGTAAGCCCTTCCCCACAACAATAAAACGAGCACCTTCGACCATGAGCAAAACCGTGGAGTTCTACTTCGACCTCGGCAGCCCCGCCACTTATCTGGCCTACACCCAGCTACCGAAGATCTGCGCGCAGACTGACGCGCAGTTGATCTACATTCCAATTCTGCTGGGCGGAGTATTCAAAGCCACCGGCAACGCCTCGCCAGCGACCGTTCCGGCCAAGGGTCGTTACATGTTCCAGGACCTGGATCGCTACGCGAAACGCTACGGTGTGCCGCTGAAGTTCAATCCACACTTTCCGATCAACACGCTGATGTTGATGCGTGCGGTGACCGGCATCCAGATGCGTGATCCTGAACGTTTTTGCGCATTCATCGAATGCCTGTTCAAGGCGCTGTGGGTCGACGGCCGCAGCCTGAATGAGCCTGCCACCGTTGCGGCGGTGTTGATCGAAAACGGTTTTGATCCTCAAGCGATACTGGCTCTGACCGCCGATGAAGAAGTCAAAGCCACACTCAAGGACAACACCGAGAAAGCAGTGCAACGGGGAGTGTTTGGTGCACCGAGCATGTTTGTCGGCAATCAGCTGTACTTCGGTCAGGACCGCTTGGAATTCGTCCTTGAAGCCCTGAGCTGATTTCTCGGTAACCCGCCACTCCAGGGTTCAGGGTGGCGGGCAATGCCCTTGATCAACCGAATCGCATTACAACAACCTGCTAAACCGCCGCCGTACGAGCATTCAACCACGCAAGGGCTGCCCCCTCGACCAACGGACTCAAGCGCTCGCGCACTTCGGCGTGATAGGCGTTGAACCATTGCTTCTCGTCTTCAGTCAGCAAAGACGTTTCCAGGCAACGCGTGTCGATCGGGCACAGGGTCAGGGTTTCGAACTTGAGGAACTCGCCGAATTCGCTTTTGCCCGCCTCACGGTTCATCGCCAGGTTTTCGATCCGCACGCCCCAGCGGCCCGGACGGTAGGTGCCAGGCTCGATGGACGTGATCATCCCCGGCAGCATCGCTGTCTGTGGTGCAGGTGCAGCCTGATAGGCAATCACTTGCGGACCTTCGTGCACATTAAGGAAATAGCCCACACCATGACCGGTGCCGTGACCGTAATCGACGCTTTCCGCCCAGATCGGTGCGCGAGCGATGGCATCGAGCAACGGCGACAGGATGCCTTTCGGGAACTGTGCACGGGACAAGGCAATCACGCCTTTGAGCACACGAGTGCAATCGCGCTTCTGTTCCGCGGTCGGTGTGCCGACCGGCACCATCCGCGTGATGTCGGTAGTACCGCCCAAGTATTGACCGCCGGAGTCGATCAACAACAGACCGTCACCTTCAATCACCGCGTGCTCTTCCTCGGTGGCGTGGTAATGCGGCATCGCACCGTTGGCGTTGAACGCAGCAATGGTGTTGAAGCTCAACGACACGTAATCGGGACGGCGCTCACGAGCAGCGGTCAGGTGTTCGTCGATGGTCAGTTCGGTGATGCGTTCGCGACCCAATGCCGAGTCCAGCCAGGCGAAGAACTCGCACAGCGCCGCGCCGTCCTGCTCCATGGCCTGGCGGATATGCTCGGCATCCGCCAGGCTTTTCTGCGATTTGGCCAGGGTGGTCGGATTCAAGCCTTCGATCAGCTTGACGCCGCTGCCCAGGTTTTCCAGCAGGCCGGCCGTGACCCGTGCCGGGTCGACTTGCAGGCTTGCTCCTTCTGGAACAGCCTTCAGCGCCGCAGCCACTTCACTGTAATCGCGCAGGGTCACGCCATCCTGTTCAAGGATTGCGCGCAACTCGGCGCTCACTTTACTCAGCGCCACGAACAGCGTGGCCTGCTGCTGGCTGATCAAGGCGAAGGAAACGAACACCGGGTTAAACGACACATCGCCGCCACGCAGATTGAACAGCCAGGCGATGTCATCGAGGGTGGCGATAAAATGCCAGTCGGCGCCACGGGACTTCAGGGTTTCACGCAGCTTGGCGAGCTTTTCGCCACGGCTGACGGTCGCTTGCGGCGGCAAGTGTTGATAGATCGGTTCATTGGGCAACTGCGGACGGTCACTCCAGACATCGCTCAACAGGTCGATGTCCGTGCGCAATCGGGCGCCGCGCTCTTCAAGCTTGCGTCCCAATGTCCGCGCCGAAGCCACGGCCATCACCGCGCCATCGACCGCGACAACGCCACCCTCTGGAGTTTGTTCGGCCAACCATTCCAATGGGCCGGGTTGACCCGGTTGCAGCTTGACCAGTTCGATACCGCTGCCATTGAGCTCTTTGGTCGCCTGCTCCCAGTAACGGCTATCGGCCCAGACGCCGGCAAAGTCCGGAGTCACGATCAAAGTGCCGACAGAACCATGGAAACCCGACAACCATTGGCGTCCTTGCCAGTAACCCGGCAGGTATTCCGACAGGTGCGGGTCGGCCGACGGCACCAGCAAGGCATGAATGCCCTCCCGGCTCATCAGTTCGCGGGTTTGCGCCAGGCGCTGGGGCACCGATCCATTGATCGAAGACTGCATATTCATCATGACTCCTGCTAACCACTCATCATTATTGTTGCGCGCCGATCAGCGTCGGCACTTTATCGCCCTATTGCCAGAATGCCGGAGCACTGGCGCAGGCTGTTCTGATCAGTTCTACCGCTTGGTCGATATCCTGTTCGGTCGTGAAACGCCCCAGGCTCAAGCGAATCGTGCGACCGGCCGCGTGGGCATCAAGCCCCAAGGCCAGCAGCACGTGGGATGGGGTATTGCTCGCGGAATTGCAGGCCGAGGTCGCGGAAAACGCGATCGAATGGCTCAACGCCGCCGAGTTGAACTCGCCTTCGCCGAAAGTCAGGCTCAGGGTATGGGGAATGCGTCGGGTCGGGCTGCCATTGAGGCGCACGCCGGGCAGGCTCAGCAGTTGCTCCAGCAGGCGTTCACGCAAGCGCACGATCTGGGCTTTTTCTGTTTCGAACAGCTTCGCCGCCAATGTGAAAGCCTCACCCATGGCAACGATCTGATGGGTCGCCAAGGTACCGGAACGCAAACCGCCTTCGTGGCCGCCGCCGTGGATCTGCGCCTGCAATTTTTGCTGCGCGCGCGGGCCGACGTACAACGCGCCGATACCTTTGGGACCGTAGAGTTTGTGAGCGGAGAACGACATCAGGTCCACCGGCCACTGCGCCAGGTCGATCGCCACTTTACCCGTGCCCTGTGCGGCGTCGACATGGAACAACGCAGCGCGCCCGCGCACCACTTCTCCGATCGCCGGGATGTCATTGAGCGTGCCCAGTTCATTGTTGACCAGCATCAGCGACACCAGGAACGTGTCCTCGCGCATGGCTTCGCTGACGGCTTGCGGAGTAATCAGACCTTCGGCGTCCGGCACCAGATAGGTCACCGCAACGCCGGCATCCTGCAATTGCCGGGCAGTGTCGAGAATCGCCTTGTGTTCGATCTGACTGGTAATGATGTGGCCGCCGGAAATCCCGCGAGCCTGGGCCACACCCTTGAGCGCCAGATTGTTGGATTCGGTGGCGCCGGATGTCCAGACGATCTGTTCAGGTGTCGCGCCGACCAGCTCGGCGACCTGACATCGCGCCTGTTCGACCGATTGCCGGGCCTGCTGGCCGAACGCGTGGGAGCTTGAAGCCGGGTTGCCGAAATTGCCGGTAAAGCCCAGGCACTCGACCATGACCTTGATGACCCGCTCGTCCACCGGCGTGGTGGCGGCGTAATCGAAATACAACGGACGTTTATTCATAAAAGACTCGCAGAGCGTGTTCCGGGATCAGGAAGCTCGTGGCTGGAAACGGCAAGGCGCAGCCTCGTGAGCTGCGCGCAGTTTTCAGAACGTTACCAATACCTGATCGGATGCCGTTAAAGAAGTACAACTTCATTTAAAAGTGCGTAGGAACGCTCCTGAAAAGCCAGCTTAACAGGCATCGGGCGACCGGTCGAAGCAGCGCGTCAGCTGAAGCTTTCGAGCAACAACGGATATAGCGAAACCACCAGCAACGCGGCCATCCCCCAATTGAACAGACGCAACCAGCGGCGGTCTTTCAAAACATTGCGCAACAACGTGCCGCACGCGGCCCAGACACCGACACTCGGCAGGTTGATGATCGCGAACACGGCCGCAATCACGATCACATTGGTGAAATAACCCTGCATCGGCGTGTAGGTGCTGATGGCACCGATGGCCATGATCCAGGCCTTGGGATTGACCCACTGGAACGCGGCGGCGCCCAGATAGCTGATCGGTTTCGCTTCGCCGTGCTGACTGTCCGACACCGGCCCGGAATGAGCGATTTTCCACGCCAGGTACAACAGGTACGCCGCACCGACGTAACGCAGAACGGTGTAAAGCAAAGGGTAAGTCTGGAATACCGCTCCCAACCCGAAACCCACCGCGACGACGAGCACAAAGAAGCCGCAGGTGATACCCAGCATGTGCGGAATGGTACGGTTGAAGCCGAAGTTCACGCCGGATGCCAGCAACATGGTGTTGTTCGGGCCGGGGGTGATTGAGGTGACAAGGGCAAACAGGGCGAAGCCCAGCAGCAGATCAAGTGAGAGCGTCATGAGTGGCAGTCCATCTGGGTCAGTCAGGTGTTGACCCTATCGCACACCTTGGGTGAAACCCACGGACAGTTGCGTGAACTTCAAGCAGTACAGTTCTGACTCAGCTTGAGCGACCGTGAAGCTGTACAGATCGCTCGGCGTTCATTTCGCCCTGGCTGTCGAAGCGGAACGACTTCTGCGGTTCACCGAGCAATTCGGCTTTTTTCGCGTGGTACTCGTCAAAGGACAAACCGCGACGATTCAACGCCTCCAGCGCCAGTTCCTTGCTTTCCTCTGCGGTGTAGGGCCGCAGTTCAGGAGAAACATGACTGGCACACCCGGCGAGTACGCAAAGGGCAAACAGCAGGAAAGTGGCGATTAGAGGTTTCATTTCTGGCGTCCGGCATCTGGGTTCGGGGGCAATGAACACAGGCTACCCGTGCCGTCGAACGGGTAGAAATCAACACGTTCGATAGTGGCTATCAGGTTTACAGCATCCGCTGGAACGTTCGCCACACCACGGACCACTGCTGCTCGTCGGGCGTTCAGTAGCGCAAAAGTAGCTGGCCTATATTTATCCAGCCGGCTAACGGCATAGAACCTCTTTCTCACAACAAAAACAGGGAGATTCATCATGAGCGTCAAACCGATTCCAGAGGGTTATCACAGCATCACCCCCTATCTGGGCATTCAAAAAGCCGCTCAGGCTATCGACTTCTACAAGAAAGCCTTTGGTGCCATCGAAGTGATGCGGCTGGCCATGCCTGATGGCGGCATCGGTCATGCCGAGCTGCGCATCGGCGATTGTCCGATCATGTTGGGCACACCCTGCGATCAAGGGCCGTTGAGCAATCCGGACAACTCGCCGTCCGTGGGCCTCCATCTGTATGTGACGGATGTCGATAAATCCTACAAACAGGCCATAGAGGCCGGTGCAACCGTCATATCCGAGGTCAAGGATCAGTTTTACGGCGACCGTTCCGGGACGTTGAGGGACCCCTATGGGCATCTGTGGTTCCTGGCCACGCGTAAGGAAGACCTGACCCAGGAACAGATTGAGCAACGGGCCAAAGAGATGTTCAGTCAGGGTTGAAGCACGAAAAGGTCGCAGCCTGTGACAGCAGCGATGACCTGCGGCAGCAATCGCAGGCTGCAACCCTTTGCGTCAATTGATCATTGTGGCAATAATAAGAAACATTTACTTTTGCATTGCCGTTCGGGTTTTTCGGTCATCATTCGTCTTATCTAGATGCAGTCGGTCGCGTAGGCAAAAGCCACGACCGAACTTTCCAGGGACATCGTCGCTGTGAAACCCGCAGCAGAGCCCCTCTCATCCAGGCAAGACCTCACATCATGTCAAAGAAGTCCCGTTCAAAAATCTGGTTTCTGGTCCATAGCTGGCTGGCGTTGCCGATCTGGTTTTTCGTACTCATCGTTTGTGTAACCGGCACTCTGGCCGTCGTCAGCCAGGAAATCGTCTGGCTGGCCAACCCGTCGATGCGCGCCAGCCAGCCTTCCGATGATGCACCGCTGCTCAGCTATCAACAGGTCCTCGACGCTATCCACAAGGCTGAACCGCAGACCGTGGTGGAAAGCATCAGCCGACCCGACGAGTCGCATTTTGCCCTCGACGTACAAGTCAGCTACCCCGACGGACGCTCCGTGGTGGTGTACGTCAACCCGTACAGCGGCGTCATTCAGGGGGTAGCGCCGGAATTCAATTTCCAGGCATTCACCCGTGCGTTGCATGGCTGGTGGCTGGTGCCGTTTACCAACGGCTTTAGCTGGGGCTGGTATCTGGTGTCGTTTCTCGGTTTGCCACTCTTGGCTTCGCTGGTGACCGGGCTGGTGGTCTACAAACGCTTCTGGAAAGGCTTTTTCAGTCCGACTCTGCGCATCCGCCATGGCGCACGGATTTTCTGGGGCGACTTCCACCGCTTGAGCGGCATCTGGTCGATCTGGTTCATTGCGGTCATTTCCATCACCGGCACCTGGTTTCTGATCCAGGCATTTCTATTCGATAACCAGGTGTCGATTTCCACCGAGAAAATCATCCCGTCGATGTCCCGTGAAGCCGTACCGATGTCGGCCGACGGTACGCCGCCACCGCGCATCGATCTCGATCGCGCGATTGAAATCGCCTCGCAACAGATTTCCGGGCTTGAGGCCAGCTTTGTCAGCCTGCCGGGCAATGCCTATAGCCATATGGATATCGGTGGACGCGGTTGGTATCCGCTGATGTTCCAGACTGCCACCCTCAACCCGTACAGCGGCGAAATTGCGGCCACGCGACTGATCTCGGACCGCTCGGCGCTGGAGTTCGTCACCGAGTCGATGCGTCCGTTGCACACCGGGGATTTCGGCGGGCTGTGGATCAAGTTGATCTGGGCCTTCTTCGGCCTGTTGTTGAGCATGATGGTCCTGAGCGGCTTGTTGATCTGGACCAAACGCACCGCACTGGCCACCGCCAATGCCTTGAAGCGCAGCAACAAGAAGCAACACGCCACGAAAACCCAAACAGCCCTGAGCAACGAACCGTCGGAGGCTAACCTGTGAGCAACGTCACTGCTGCCCCTCAAGCCTCCCGCCTGCGCGTGTTCTGGCACAAATGGCGCTTCCACCTGAACATCCTGTTACTCCTGATTCCGTTGGGTTTCATGCCCAAGTACTTCGCCGACGAGGCGTTGCAGCGTGGTGACAACGGTCTGGGCGAGCGGGAGGTTGGCGAAGTGCAAGTCGGTCCCTGGAGCCTGCGTCTGGCGGAACTGCGCAATGAAGCTCCGCTCAATAGCCCGTCCGGCCACATGAAGAACTTCAACGCAGCGCTCTGCGACGCCTGTATCGACCAGGTCAAGGCGACTTACCTGCGCATCGGCAAGCCCCGCAGCCTGCGCGCCGCCGGGGTGATTTTCTTCGGCACGCCGTACCGCATGAGCGCCCAGTTGCCGGTGCCGGACAAGACCAAGACCGACGCTCAACTGTGGATCACCATGGAAGGCTGGGACGGCAGCATGCATCAGGCATCCATTCCTTTGAACCAGGCATCCCCCGCCACCGTCGCCTGGCTGAGCAAACAAGGAGGCAAACCATGACCCGTATTTCCCGCCCTCTCCATGCGGTTTTGCTGCTGTGTGCTGGCTTCAGTGCCAGCGCCCTCGCCCACAACCCGATGTGCGAATGCAAAGCCATCGACGCCGAGCAGATCAAATGCACCGGCGGTTTTTCCGATGGCAGCGGTGCTCCGGGTGTCACCCTTGATGTGGTCGGTTACGACGAAACCATTCTCGTGCCAGGCAAGCTCGGCGCCGACTCGACCCTGACCTTCAAGAAACCCGGCGCGGAATTCTACGTGCTGTTCGACGCGGGCCCCGGCCACGTCGTCGAAATCGACCAAGCGGACATCGAGGCACCATGAGTACGCCAACCACCCAGGTCGTCCGCCCGGCTGGGGCCGGTCACGAAACCCTCTACGTCCTGCTGCTGTGCCTGATGATTCTGGCCGTTGCCGGCTCGGTGGTGCTCTGGCGCGGCGAGTCCCATGAGGTGAGCAGCATCAGCAGCCATCAACTGGACGCCCGCCGCGACCTCAGTGCTTCCGAGCAAGGCATCTATGCCGACCTGCGTGTGACGCTGGACGAAATTCACCTGCTGCGTCAGGAACAACAAGCGCTGCCGACGCCCGAAACCCTCGCCGATGAGGGTTTTGCGCCGTTCGCTCAGGACGCCAGTTCCGTCAGTCGCGGCGGACATGCCTGGCAGTTGCTCGATAGCAAAGCCTACTTCGGTCAGAGCCAGGCGAAGGGTGTCGCCGGTTCCTTTCTGATGCGCTTGACCGCTGCGGATGACGCGCCAGACATCTGGCTCAACCGCGCGACCGACCTCAAGGCCCCTGCCGACCTCAGCGACGCCGCGCTTGAAAGTGCCGGCTGGCAGCAGATCGTCGCGCAATTCGATGCCGGCGTGACCCGCCAGCATAAGCATTGAACCCTCGCCTTCACCCGAGAGAAGACCGCTTTCCCATGCCCATTTCATCTCAACGTTCGTTCTTGCGCCTGCTGCTGGTCGGCCTGCTTGCCTGCCTGCTGCCCACCCTGGCCAGTGCCGACGAGGCCAAGCGCCTGCGCATCGGCATCACCCTGCACCCTTATTACAGCTACGTGGCCAATATCGTCGGCGACAAGGCCGAGGTCGTGCCGCTGATTCCGGCCGGGTTCAACCCCCACGCCTACGAGCCGCGCGCCGAAGACATCAAGCGCATCAGCGGGCTGGACGTGATCGTGCTCAACGGCGTCGGTCATGATGACTTCGCCGACCGCATGATCGCCGCCAGCGAAACCCCGAACGTCAAGGTCATCGAAGCCAACGAAAACGTACCGCTGCTGGCCGCCACGGGTGTTGCCGCACGCGGCGCGGGCAAGGTGGTGAACCCGCACACGTTCCTGTCGATCAGCGCGTCCATTGCCCAGGTCAACAACATCGCCCGGGAACTGGGCAGGATCGACCCGGCCAATGCCAAGACCTACACCGAAAACGCCCGAGCCTACGGCAAGCGTCTACGCAAAATGCGCGCCGATGCCCTGGCCAAACTGACCCAGGCACCGAACGCCGAACTGCGCGTGGCCACGGTGCACGCTGCCTACGATTACCTGTTGCGCGAGTTTGGTCTGGAAGTCACCGCCGTGGTCGAACCGGCCCACGGCATCGAACCGAGCCCGAGCCAGCTGAAAAAGACCATCGACCAACTGCGTGAACTGGATGTGAAAGTGATCTTTTCGGAGATGGATTTCCCGTCCTCTTACGTCGACACCATCCAGCGCGAATCCGGGGTGAAGCTGTATCCGCTGTCGCACATTTCCTACGGCGAATACACCGCCGACAAGTACGAAAAGGAAATGACCGGTAACCTCGACACCGTGGTGCGGGCGATCCAGGAGTCGGGCGCATGACTTCGAAAGAAACGATCATCGCCCAAGACGCCGAGAATCCTGTGGGAGCCAGCCTGCTGGCGAAGGGGTCTGGTCAGTCAGCATCTTCCTTGAATGATGCAGCGCAATCGCGAGCAAGCTCGCTCCTACAGGGGGCGGGCCCGACGCTGGATTTCGCCGGGGTCAGCCTGACGCTGGGGCGCACGACAATTCTCGACAACGTGACCTTCAAGGTGCAGCCCGGCAGCGTGCATGCGCTGGTCGGCCCCAATGGTGGCGGCAAGAGTTCGCTGATCAAGACGTTGCTCGGGCAGATGCCGCATCAGGGCCGTTTGAGCCTGCAATGGCCCGCTGAACCGGGCACCATCGGCTACGTGCCGCAAGCGCTGGAGTTCGACCGCGGCCTGCCGATGACCGTCGACGATTTCATGGCCGCCATGTGCCAGCGGCGCCCGGCGTTCCTCGGTTTGAGCAAGCACTACGCGGCGGCGATTGGCGAGGCGCTGGAGCGCGTCGGCATGCAGGACAAACGCAAGCGACGCATGGGCGCGTTGTCCGGCGGCGAACGTCAGCGGGTTTTACTGGCTCAAGGGTTGATCCCTTCGCCGCAATTGCTAGTACTCGATGAACCGATGTCTGCGCTCGATGAGGCTGGCATTCAGGTGTTTGAACGCTTGCTCGGCGACTGGCGTTCAGCCGGAATTACCGTGCTGTGGATCGAACACGATCTGGAAGCCGTCGGGCGTCTGGCCGATCACGTTACAGGGCTCAATCGTCGGGTGCTGTTCGACGCCACGCCGAAACAGGCACTGACCCCGGAGCGTCTGCTGACGCTGTTTTCGACCCATCCCCGGAGCGTTGCCTGATGAGTTACGAAGCTTTCCGTTTGATGGTCCAGGGTTGGGCTTCGTCCGGGTATCTGCCCGAAGCCCTCGCCTACGGATTCGTAGTCAACGCGTTGCTCGCCGGTCTGCTGATCGGTCCGGTGCTCGGCGGCCTGGGCACATTGGTCGTGGTCAAGCGCTTCGCGTTTTTCTCCGAGGCTGTGGGGCACGCGGCATTGACCGGCGTGGCCATCGGCATTCTGCTCGGCGAACCCTACACCGGTCCATATGGCAGCCTGTTCGGCTACTGCCTGTTGTTCGGCATCCTGCTCAACTACCTGCGCAACCGCACGGGCCTGGCGCCGGATACGCTGATCGGCGTGTTCCTCTCGGTCTCTTTGGCGTTGGGAGCCAGCCTGCTGCTGATTCTGGCGGGCAAGATCAATGTGCACATTCTGGAGAACGTGCTGTTCGGCTCGGTACTGACGGTCAATGGCAATGACCTCGCCGTACTGGCGATTGTCGGCTCGCTGGTGATGGCGTTGGCGTTGCCGCTGTATAACCGCATCATGCTCGCCAGTTTCAACCCGCAACTGGCGGCGGTACGCGGTGTGGCGGTGAAGACCCTGGATTACCTGTTCGTGATCCTGGTGACGCTGATCACCGTCGCCGCAGTGAAAGTCATTGGCGCCATTCTCGTAGGCGCACTGTTGGTCATTCCAGCCGCAGCGGCACGCTTGCTCAGCCAATCGTTGAAAGGTTTCTTCTGGTGTTCGGTGCTGATCGCCACGGTCAGCACCCTGTGCGGGATTCTCGCGCCGATTGTCTTCGACCTGCCGATCCCGTCCGGTGCTGCGATCATTCTGGTGTCCGGCATTGCCTTCGCCCTGGCCGCCATCGCACGCGGCGTCGTCCCCAGCCTGAAAGGGAACCTTGGATAAATGTCATTCTCTCTGCGTCAACTGACCCTGGCCGTCGCGCTGTGCGGGGTGTCCACCGCAACCTTCGCCGCCGACAGCGGCAAACCGCTGCGCGTATTGGCGTCGCTGCCAATCACCTACGGACTGGGCGAAGTGCTGCTCAAAGGCACCGATGTCAGCCTCGAACGCGCGGCGCCGGCCAATCTGCCCGGCAGCCGCCAGACCGCCTACTTCACTGGCCGTGGCGCTCCGGCGCTGGCCAAACTGGCGACGGATGCCGATGCGGTAATTGGCCTGCGCTCGCTGTGGCCGGACGATCCGCTGTATCCGATTTCCCGTCGCAGCAATATTCGTATCGTTGAAGTCGATGCTGCCCGCCCGGTCGACGGCGCCCTGCCCGGCATTGCCGTGCAGCCAGGCATCAAGGTCGATGGTCTGAACAGCCAGCCGTGGTTTTCCAGCAACAACATGGGACGCATGGCAGATGTGATCGCGGCGGACCTAGTGCGTCTGGCGCCCGAGGCCAAGCCGAAAATCGAGGCGAACCTGGCGGCACTCAAGCAGCGTTTGCTCAAACTCAGCGCCACCAGCGAAGCGCAGTTGGCCAGCGCGGACAACCTCAGTGTGATGAGTTTGAGCGATCACTTTGGCTACCTGATTGGCGGACTGAACCTGGAACTGGTCGGGCTCGATGCACGACCGGATGCCGAGTGGACACCTGAGGCGCTCAAGGAATTGGGCGTACAGCTCAAAGACAACGATGTGGCGGTGGTGCTGCATCACCGGCAGCCGTCGGAGGCCCTGAAAACGGTGATTACCGAAGCGGGTAGCCGGTTGGTGGTGTTGAGTACCGATGCCGAGGATCCGGTGACTGAGCTTGAGGGGAATGTGGATTTGCTGATCAAGGGTTTGAGCGGCGTTTAAGGTCAGGACCGCGTTATCGTTCATCGCGAGCAAGCTCGCTCCTACAGGGAGCGAGCCTGCTCACGAAGGCAATCCAAATACAGACTCCAGACCTGAAAAAGCCCGCTGACTGTCACCAGTCCAGCGGGCTTCTTTTTGCCGCGACGACTCAGTGCGCCACAGACGCCTGCTCTTCCATTTTCTGACGCAGGCTCAACGGACGCATGTCGGTCCAGGTCTCTTCGATGTAGGCCAGGCATTCCTTTTTCAGCCCGCTTTTGCCCACGGTGCGCCAGCCTTGTGGCACGGCTTTGTAGTCGGGCCAGATCGAGTATTGCTCTTCGTGGTTGACCACGACCTGAAAGAGGATGTCCTCGCGGTCGAATACTGACGTCATGCTATGTCTCCATCGTTGTAGGGCGGGCTGCGCTGTGTGCGCAGCCGGTATGTAGAAGGAACGATGTACGCGCCGGAAAATTTAGAGTGTGCCGGTGGCAGCGGCCAAAGCCCGGCCGAAAATCTCGGCGACCCGATCTATTTCCGCAGCGGTGATCACCAGTGGCGGCAGGAAACGCACCACCGCGCCATGCCGACCGCCGAGTTCCAGGATCAAGCCCCGCTTGAGGCATTCACGCTGAACCAGCGGCGCCAGGCGCGCGAAAGCCGGTGGATGGCCCAGAGCGTCACGCGCCCCGGCCGGATCGACCAGTTCCACTCCCAGCATCAAGCCGCGACCGCGAATGTCGCCCATTTGCGGGAAGTCGCGCTGCAGGATGCGCAAGTGCTCGGTCAGACGCTCGCCCATCGCGGCGGCGTGTTCGCACACCTTGTGCTCAACCAGATAGCGCATGACGGCGGAACCGGCGGCCATCGCCATCTGGTTGCCGCGGAAAGTCCCGGCGTGGGCGCCCGGCAGCCAGGTGTCCAGCCAGTCGCGGTAGACCACCACCGCCAGCGGCAGGCTGCCGCCGATGGCTTTGGACATCACCACCACATCGGGGGTGATCCCGGCGTGTTCGAAGGCAAACATCTTGCCGGTGCGGGCGAATCCGCTCTGGATCTCGTCGACGATCAACGCCACCCCTGCCTTTTCGGTGATCCGGCGCAAACCGCGTAACCAGTCCAGATCGGCCGGAATGACCCCGCCCTCGCCCTGCACCACTTCCACGATCACGGCCGCGGGTAATTGAACGCCAGCCTCGGGATCGTTGAGCAGGTTTTCCAGGTAGTTCAGGTTGGCCTTGATGCCCTGCGTACCGCCCAATCCGAACGGGCAACGGTAATCGTAGGGGTACGGCATGAACTGCACGCCGCTGCTGAGCAACGCGCCCAGTGGTTTTTTCGGACCCAGGCTGCCCATCAGGCTCAGCGCGCCCTGGCTCATGCCGTGATAACCGCCCTGAAACGACAGCACGGTGCTACGACCCGTGGCGGTGCGCACCAGTTTCAGTGCGGCTTCCACGGCATCGGTGCCGGTCGGGCCACAGAACTGGATCTTCGCTTCGGCGGCCAATGCCGGTGGCAGCAGGCCGAACAAATCCTGAACAAACTGATCTTTCACCGGTGTCGTCAGGTCGAGCGTGTGCAGCGGTAGTTCATCGCTCAGCACTTGCTGGATGGCTTCGATCACGACCGGGTGGTTGTGTCCAAGGGCCAGTGTTCCGGCGCCGGCCAGGCAGTCGATAAAAGTGCGGCCTTCGACATCCTCGACATACAGGCCCCTGGCACGCTTGAGCGCCAGGGGTATGCGTCGCGGGTAGCTGCGGGCGTTGGATTCCTGCCGGCTCTGGCGGGCCAGCAAGGGCGTTTCTTCGAATTGATAAAGCGTTTCGGTCGGGGCGACCCGGGCCGGCTGATCTTCGATAAGGCTGGTAGCGACTGACATCTCTCGACCCCTCAATACGCTGTGATAGTGACCAAAACTGCACACCAGGCAGGTGCGCATTCCGCTCACGGGGCGCACTTGTCAGGTTTTCCTGTTCTGGAAACGCATCAGCGTCGAGAGGATTTAGACTTTTGAGCGGCTTTCTCGGAGGCACCCCAAGCCCTTGTAGGAGCGAGCCTGCTCGCGATAGCGGTGTATCAGGCAACATTGATGTCGACTGACACGACGTCATCGCGAGCAGGCTCGCTCCTACAAGGGGTTGGGTGTTTATCAGGCTGGTTGTAGCGGCATGGTCAGCTCAACGCGCAAGCCGTCCGGGCGGCTGTCGAAATGCAGGGTGCAGCCGCAACGCTGGACGATGGCCTGGACAATCGCCAGCCCCAGACCGCAGCCGGTGCTCTGGCCGTTGCGCCAGAAGCGTTGGGTCAGGTTCTGCAAATCTTCTTCGGCAATGCCCGGCCCGTGATCGCGAACCACGAACTGCACGCGATCACCGGTTGTTTCCAGGCTCAACTCCACTGCCTTGTCACCCGGCGTATGGCGCAGGGCGTTATCGAGCAAGTTGCGCAGCGCCGCAATCGACAGCACGGCAGGCATTTGCACCGGTGCACTGGAAGCCTTGGTCGGCGGTTGGAAGCGGATACGCTGGCGATCACCACTGGCCGCGTCCTGAATCGCCAGTTTCGCGACTTGTTCAGCGCTGCATTGCACACCGTCGTCGAACGACAGACTGCCTTCGACCCGTGCCAGCAACAGCAATTGTTCGAGGGTCCGGTGCAGGCGGTCGGCGCCCTCCTCGGCGCGGGCCAGGGACTGATCCCGGGCAGTGCCTTCGGTCATGCGCGCCACTTGCAGGTGGGTCTTGATCGCGGTCAACGGGCTGCGCAGCTCGTGGGCGGCATCACCGGTCAGGCGGCGCTCGCGTTCGATGGTCTTGCCGATGCGCAGCAGCAACTGATTCTGGGTTTCCAGCAAGGGTTGCAGCTCACTGGGCAATGGGTGGACATGCAAGGGTTCCAGGGAGTCGGGGCTGCGGCGCATCAAGGCATCGCGCATGCGGTTGAGCGGCGCGAGCCCCTGGCCGATACCCAGCCAGAGCAGGCACAGGCAACCGAGCAACGCCACGCCCACCGGCACCGAAGCGGCCAGCAGGATCGACATGTTCAACGCTTCGCGCTCGATTTGGCGGTCGGCCGTGGTGATGCGCAAATCGCCCCGGGCCAGGGTGAAACTGCGCCACGGTGCGCCGTCGATCATCTGATCGTGGAAGCCCATTTTCTCGGCTTCCAGGGTTTGCTGCGGATCGGTGTGGCTGCGGGCCAGGATTTCACCGCGCAACGAGCTGACCTGACAGGCCATGCCACCGGGAATGTTCAACTGCTCGGCGCTGAAATGGGTGCCCTCGCCCTTGCTCGACACGGGCGGCAGTTGCTCCATCAGGCCGGCGACCATGCGTGCCGATGCCACCAGCCGCTGGTCGAGGGAAAACATCATCTGATTGCGCAGGTCGCTGAGCATCCAGGCCGCAGCCAGTGCCCAGATCAACGCAAAAGCGGCGCCGAGCGTCAGGCTCAAGCGCAAACGCAGGCTCATCACTTCGACTCTTCTCCCCCATCAGCCGGCCCCAGGCGATAACCCAAGCCGCGCACGGTCTCGACAATCCCGTTGCCGAGTTTGCGCCGCAGGTGATGGATGTGGACGTTGAGGGCGTTGCTTTCCAGTTCGTCGTTGAAACCGTAGACACTGTCCTTGAGCTGCTCGGTCGACAGCACGCGGCCACGGTTGTGCAACAAGGCTTGCAGCAGCGACTGTTCGCGGCGCGAAAGGTCTACGGGCTGACCGGCGAGCAGGGTTTCGCGGCTGCTGGGGTCGTACGTCAACGCGCCATGTTCGATCAGGTTGACGCTGCGCCCCGCCACCCGGCGCAACAGGGTATGCAACCGTGCAGCGAGTTCGCGCAAGTCGAAAGGTTTGAGCAGGTAGTCGTCAGCGCCGGCCTGCAAGCCATCAACACGATCAGTGACCGAGTCCCGCGCCGTGAGAATCAGCACCGGCAATTCCAGACCGTTGTGGCGCAACTGCTGCAACAATTTCAGGCCGTCTTCATCGGGCAATCCGAGGTCGAGCACCATCACGTCGAATTCGGCCACCTTGAGCATGGCCCGGGCCGCCGACGCCGTGGCGACGTGTTCCACCGTCAGGCCCTGGGCGGTCAGGCCGGCAACGATGCCGCTGGCGATCAGCTCATCGTCTTCGCAAACCAGTACGTGCATGGGGAGCCTCTTGTAAATAAAGCAGATTAAGCCTTTGACCGATTAAGCGGACATTATGCCGCAAGCGCCACCGCCACAAGGCCGCCACGGTTAATCATCGGTTAATCGACACCACCCATTGTGCACCTCACTTGCACAGGGCAAAGGCTTACCCATGCGTCGACTGTTTTTACTTTTCGCTTTCTTGATCTCGGGCCTGGCCCAGGCAGGGACCAATCCGTTTGACACAAAACCCGATTTTCTCCCTGTCGAGAAAGCCTTCACGTTTACGTCTGAACGTCTGGAATCTGGTGAAACCCAGCTCTATTGGCAGATTGCCGACGGTTATTACCTGTACCAGCAGCGCCTGAAGTTCGACGGTCTGCCGACCGAACACAAACCGACGTTGCCCGTGGGCGAAGATCACAGCGACGAGTTTTTCGGTCAACAGCAAGTCTACCGCCAAGGCCTGGAGCTGAAGGTTCCGGTGGGTGCCAGCGGTCAGGTCAAAGTGAGCTATCAGGGCTGCGCGGATGCCGGCTTGTGTTATCCGCCGCAAACCAAAGTTGTCGATCTGGGCAACACCAACGTCACGAATGCAGGCGCCGAAGCTCCGGATCAAGCCTTGGCCAGCGGCCTGCAACAGCGTGCTCTGGGCTGGAGCCTTCTGGTGTTTTTCGGCCTCGGCCTGTTACTGGCCTTCACCCCTTGTTCATTGCCGATGCTGCCGATTCTGGCCGGTCTGATCGTGGGCAGTGGCGCCACGCCCAAACGTGGTTTGGCCCTGGCCAGTAGCTATGTGATCAGCATGGCGCTGGTGTACGCGGCGATGGGTGTTTTGGCCGCCATGCTAGGGGCGAATCTGCAAGCGTTGCTGCAGAACCCTTGGTTGCTCGGCAGTTTCGCAGCGATTTTCGTGCTGCTGGCCTTGCCGATGTTCGGTTTCTTCGAATTGCAGTTGCCGGTGGCCGTACGTGATCGCCTGGAAAACGTCTCGCGCAATCAACGCGGTGGCAGCCTGATCGGCGCGGGAGTGCTGGGGGCGTTGTCCGGTCTGCTGGTCGGCCCGTGCATGACCGCTCCGCTGGCCGGTGCCCTGCTCTACATTGCGCAGAGCGGTAACGCGCTGCACGGCGGGTTGATTCTGTTCGCCATGGGGATTGGCATCGGCGTGCCGCTGCTGTTGCTGGTCACTGTCGGCAACCGCTTCATGCCAAAACCCGGCGCCTGGATGAATTTGGTCAAAGGTATTTTCGGCTTCCTGTTCCTCGCCACGGCATTGCTGATGCTGCGTCCGGTACTGGATGAGTCGCTGTGGATCGGACTCTGTGGCGCCCTGCTGTTGGTCGCAGCCTACAGCGCCTGGAAACAATCGGACGGTTTTGGACGGATCGCCCACCTGTTCGGTGCCAGCTCGTTGCTGCTCGGTGTGTGGGGCAGCCTGTTGATGATCGGCGCGGCGGGCGGCAGCGATGATCTGTTCAAGCCGTTGCAGGTGTTTCGCGCTTCAGGCACAGCGGTTGCCGCCGCTCC
The DNA here is from genome assembly GCF_030417915.1 of Pseudomonas sp. C32. Taxonomy (NCBI): domain Bacteria; kingdom Pseudomonadati; phylum Pseudomonadota; class Gammaproteobacteria; order Pseudomonadales; family Pseudomonadaceae; genus Pseudomonas; species Pseudomonas sp. C32. The sequence goes on from NZ_JAUHUK010000017.1 coordinate 20,729, forward strand.
GGTCGGTCACGACGCCTTCACCACCCTCAAGGATCCACAAGCGTTGCAGCGTGAACTCGACGCTGCGCAGGCTCAGGGTCAATGGGTGCTGCTGGACTATTACGCCGACTGGTGCGTGTCGTGCAAGGTCATGGAGAAACAGGTGTTCGGCAAAGCCAAAGTCATGGAAACCCTGAGCGACGTACGCTTGCTCCGGCTGGACGTCACCGCCGACAATGCCGCCAGCCGCGAACTCCTCAGCCGTTACAAAGTGCCGGGGCCACCGAGCCTGCTGTGGATCGGCGCTGACGGTGAGGAGCGTCGCAGCCAGCGCATCACCGGCGAGGTCGATGCCGATACGTTCCTGCAACGCTGGACCACCACCCGAGACGCCCGTTAATGCTGACACTCACCCTCGGCACCTTTGCCATCGCGCTTAATCACCTGCTGCTGATCAGTGCATTGGCGCTGGCGACTTTTGTCGGCTGGCGGGTGGCCAAGCGTGGCGGCGAGAATCCCGAGTCGGCGCTGTTCAGCCTGTTTCTACTGGGCATGCTCGCGGCCCGGGTCGGTTTCGTGGTTGCTTACTGGATGCACTATCGCAACGATCCGTGGCAGATCATTGACTTGCGTGACGGCGGTTTCCTCGCCTGGCCCGGTGTGATCGTGGTGCTGCTTGCGACCTTGTATCGTGGCTGGCGACGCCCAGGATTGAGACGCCCATTGGGGTTTGGCGTGGCCAGCGGCCTGGCGTTCTGGGTACTCGCAACGTTTTCCCTGTCGATTTACGAACAAGGCACGCGCCTGCCGGAAATCACTTTGCGCAACGCCGCCGGTGAAACCGTGAAACTGGCCGACTACAAGGGCGGCCCGTTGGTGATCAATCTCTGGGCGACCTGGTGCCCACCGTGTCGCCGGGAAATGCCGGTGCTGGAAAATGCCCAGCAAGCCCGGTCGGACCTGACCTTTCTGTTCATCAATCAGGCCGAAAGCATGCAAAGCGTCGCGACCTTCCTGGAAACCCAGGGCCTGAGCCTGTCCAACGTGCTGTTCGACGGCGGTGGTCGTTTGGGTCAGGCCGTTGGCTCCATGGCGTTGCCGACTACGCTGTTCTACAGCCCCGAAGGTCGCCTGCTGGGCAGCCATCTGGGCGAACTCTCGGAAGCCAGCCTGGCTCGCGCCCTGGAAAACTTCGACACTGTCCCCGCCACTTCTTCAAGGAAATTGCCATGCCCCGCCTCCGCCACCTGCTGACCCTGAGCCTCGGTGCCGCCCTGCTGCACCTGCCGTCGGTGCAGGCCGAAGAGCTGCCCGAGGCGATCAAGAAGATCGAAGCCAAAGGCGCGAAAATCGTCGGCCGGTTCGACGCCCCTGACGGCTTGCGCGGTTACGCCGCGCAATACCAGAACCGCGGCATGGCGTTGTACCTGACCCCGGATGGCAAGCATGTGCTGCTGGGCAATCTGTATGACGCCGAGGGCAACGACTTGACCAGCGCGCCGTTGCAGAAGCTGGTGTACGCGCCGATGTCCAAGGAGGTCTGGAGCAAGTTCGAAGCGAGCAACTGGATTGGCGACGGCAACAAGGACGCCCCGCGCGTGGTGTACCTGTTCAGCGATCCGAACTGCCCGTACTGCAATGTGTTCTGGGAACAGGCGCGGCCATGGGTCAAGTCCGGCAAAGTGCAGCTGCGCCACATCATGGTCGGCATCATCCGCGAAGACAGCCCGGGCAAGTCCGCCGCACTGCTCGCCGCCAAAGACCCGCAAAAAGCCCTGCAAGAACATGAAGCGGCGGGCAAGAGCAGCTCGCTCAAGGCGCTGAAGGAAGTGCCGCCAGCCGTTCAGGCCAAACTGGCGGCCAACATGCAGTTGATGGAAGAGTTGGAGCTGCAGGCCACTCCGGCGATTTTCTATATGGACGCCAAGGGCGAGTTGCAACAACAGCAAGGTGCGCCGTCGCCGGAAACGTTGGGGAAGATTCTCGGGCCGAAGTAACACGCATCGACGCCTTCGCTGGCAAGCCAGCTCCTACAAGATCGGTGGTGTTCACTAAATTTGTGTTCACCACCAACCCCGTAGGAGCTGGCTTGCCAGCGAAGAGGCCAATCCAGACGCTAGAGAATCAAAGCCCCTCCAGCTCCGCCATCAAATCATTCAATCGATCCACCTTCTCTTCCGTGATATCGCTGGCCGCCAGCCCTTCGATGTACCCGGCCAGTTCTTCCACCGTACTGCACTCGAACATCGCCCGCAGTGGCACATCCCGTTGCAGGGTTTTCTGCACACGGGAGGCGATCTGCGTGGCCAACAGCGAATGCCCGCCCAGTTCGAAGAAGTTGTCGCGAATGCCGACTTTCTCGACCTTCAGCACCTCGGCCCAGATAGCGGCCAGGGTTTGCTCCAGATCACTGCGCGGCGCTTGATAGTCCTGGCTCTGCGTCTGGCCGATGTCCAGCGCCGGCAGGGCCTTGCGGTCGAGTTTGCCGTTGGCGTTAAGCGGCATTTTGTCGAGCCACAACCAGTGCAGCGGCACCATGTATTCGGGCAGTTCGGCGCGCAGGCGTTGCTTGATGCGCTCCAGTCGTTCGACGGGATTGAGCGTTGAATCAGCCGCCACCAGATAACCCACCAGATGCTTGCCATTCGTGCCTTCCTGCACGCCAACGGCAGCATCACGGACTTCGGCTTGCTCATGCAGGCGCGCTTCGATTTCGCCCAACTCAATGCGGTAGCCGCGAATCTTCACCTGATGGTCGATGCGCCCGACGTATTCCAGTACGCCATCACTGCGCCGACGAGCCAGGTCGCCGGTGCGGTACAAACGATCACCCGGCGCGCCGAACGGGTCCGGTACAAATACCTGCGCAGTGCGCAGCGGGTCACTGACATAACCGCGCCCTACCCCCGTGCCCGCAACGCACAACTCACCCACCGCACCCAGCGGCACCAGCTCCTGCGCGCCGTCCAGCAAGTACAAACGGTTGTTGTCGGTCGGCGTGCCGATCGGCAAGTAGCTGCCGCGTGTCGAGGCGATATCAACACGGAAAAACGCCACGTCATCCGAGCATTCCGCCGGACCGTAGGCGTTCACCAAACCGATCTGCGGGTAACGCAACAGCCATTGATGTGCGAGTTCTGGCGGCATGGCCTCACCGGTCGCCAGCATCCAGCGCAAGCCGTCGAGGCTCATGCGTTCCTGGGCGAGCATGCCCTGGATCAGCGACGGCACGCTTTCCAGCACGGTGATGCCCTGGCTCTGCACGTGCGCCAACAAACCCTGCGGATCATGGGCGATGGTGTTCGGCACAATGTCGACCCGCGCGCCGAACAACGGCGCAGCAAGGAACTGCCAGACGGAAATGTCGAAGCTTTGCGACGCAGTTTGCGCGATCACGTCGGCTTCACTCAGATTCAGATACGGCACCTTGCTCAACTGGTTGTTGAGCATGCCGCGCTGTTCGACCATCACGCCCTTCGGCAACCCGGTAGAACCGGAGGTGTAGATCACGTAGGCGAGGTTGTCCGCCGCGCTGTAGATACCCGGGTTGCTTACCGAAACATCACTGGCCTGCACCTCCTCCCAAACCAACAAGCGAGGGCGATTGGCGCAGCCGAATTCTTCCAGCAGCGCGACAGCCTGCTCGCGACACGCTTCGGTGCAGACCAGCAACGGTGTGCGGCTGAGGTCAATGATGCGGCTCAAACGCTGGCTTGGAAGACCCGGATCCAGCGGCAAGTAACCCGCCCCGGCCTTGAAGCTACCGATGATCATGCCGAGCAGGTCGAGATTACGTTCCGCCAGCAACGCCACCGGTTGATCCAGCCCGACACCGGCGCCGATCAGCGCATGTCCGAGACGGTTGCTGCGCTGGTTCAGCTCGAAATAACTGTGCTGTTGCGTGAGGCAACTGGCGGCAATCCGCTGCGGATGCTCGGCAACCTGCGCTTCGAACAACTCGACGTAACTGGTCTGCAGTGGATACTCGCGGTCGCTCTGGTTACAGCCATGGATCAGAAAATCCTGCTCCTCGACGCCGAGCAACGGCAGGTCAGCCATGTCACCGTGGAAGCCTTCGACCAACGCCAACAGCAACCTTTTGAACTCGCCGAGCATGCGTTCAACCGTCGACTCATCGAAGTAACGCTGGTCGTAGGACAGGTGCAAGCCCAGATCATCCCCCGGATAGCACACCGCTGTCAGCGGGAAGTTGGTGTGAGTGCGGCCCGAATCGGAAGTCGCGTTAAGGCGCTGCGCACGGTCCAGCACCGAGACTTCCACCGGGGCGTTTTCGAACACGAACAAGCTGTCGAACAGCGGCTGGCCCTTGGGCAATTCGCTGTTTTCCTGAATGCTCACCAGCGGCAGGTATTCGTACTCGCGCAGTTGCATGTTGCTGTCGAGCAGCCCGGTCAGCCACTGGCGCACGCTGCAACGCTGATCGTCCTCAGGCATTTTCACCCGCAGGGCGATGCTGTTGATGAACAGGCCGACGGTGCGCTGCATCTGCGGCATGTCCACCGGACGACCCGCCACCGTGACGCCGAACAGCACGTCGCGATCACCGCTCAAGCGGCGCAGCACCAGCGCCCACGCCGCTTGGGCGAAGGTGTTGATGGTCAGTTGATGAGCCTGGGCCAATTCGCGCAACTGTGCACCGTCGCGGGCATCGAGCCTGGTGTAGCGGTCGCCGACGATCATGCCGCCGCTGTCACCGGCATGTTCACGCAGGAACGGCCGGTCGCTCGGGATTGGCGTGGTCCGCTCGAAGCCTTGCAGATTGGTTTTCCACCACTGCCGCGCTTCGGCCAGGCTCTGGCGTTGCAGCCAACCGATGTAGTCGCGATAGCGCGGCGGCACGGCCAATTGCGCCTCGCGGTGTTCACCGAGGGCGGTGTAGATCTCGAAAAAATCGTTCATCAGCAACGAGCGGCACCAGGCATCGATGAGGATGTGGTGATTGCTCATCATGAACCAGTAGCGCGCCGCGCCAACCCGGATCAGGCGCAAGTGGAACGGTGCCTGATTGAGCAGATCGAACCCGGCCTCGCGTTCGGTCTTGAGCAAGGTTTGCAGCTTCGGCTCTTGTTCGGCTTCGGCGATATCACTCCAGTCGAGGTATTCGATCGGCGTACTGCCCGGTTTGTGGATCACTTGCAGCATGTCTTCGCCGACGTTCCAGCAGAACGACGCACGCAGTGCTTCATGGCGGGCGATCACCGCTTGCCAGGCCTGGGCGAAACGCGCCGGTTCGAGCTCGCTGTTGATGCGGTAGCGGTCCTGCATGTAATACAGGCCGGTGCCCGGCTCCAGCAAGGTGTGCAACAGCATGCCTTCCTGCATCGGGGTCAGCGGGTAGACGTCTTCGATGACAGCGGCCGGAATCGGCAGTGCATCCAGTTGCGTCTGGCTGAGTTTCGCCAGCGGGAAGTCCGACGGCGTCAGGCCTCCGGCATCGTCGCGCAGGCAATGTTCGATCAGGCTTTGCAGTTCACCAACGTACGCGTCCGCCAATTCATTGATGGTTTGCGGATCGTAACGTTCAGCGCTGAAGGTCCAGCGCAACAGCAGTTCACCACCGTAAACCTGACTGTCGACACTCAACTCGCTAGGCAGCGGTGCTTTCGGATCGTGGGCCGCGCCGACAGGTTCATCGAGCGGATGGAACAACGCCTCCGCGCCAAAACTCTGGTCGAACTGACCGAGGTAGTTGAAGGTGATCGGCGCCACCGGCAACTTGGCCATGCGCTGGCGACTCAAGTCATCGGCGAGGTAACGCAGCACGCCATACCCCAGGCCTTTGTGCGGCACAGCGCGCAGTTGTTCCTTGATGGCCTTGATCGATGCGCCCTGCCCGGCTGCCTCTTCAATGTTCGAAGGCGTCAGACGCAGCGGGTAAGCACTGGTGAACCAACCAACGGTGCGGGTCAGGTCGATCTCGTCGAACAGCGCTTCGCGGCCGTGGCCTTCCAGTTGAATCAGCGCCGACGCATGACCGCTCCAGCGACACACCACGCGGGCCAACGCCGTCAGCAGCAAGTCGTTGACCTGGGTGCGATAGGCGCTCGGCGCCTGTTGCAGCAATTGCCGGGTGCGCTCGCTGTCGAGGCGTACGCTGACGGTTTGCGCATGCCGGTTCTGCCGACCGCCCTCGGGATGATCACAGGGCAACTCGGCACTCGGCCCCGCCAGTTGAGTCTGCCACCCACCCAGTTCTTCACGCAGGGATTCGCTGCCGGCATACGCGTGCAAGCGTGCGGCCCAGTCTTTGAAGGCGCTGGTTTTGGCCGGCAGTTTCACCGACTGTTGCGTGTCGAGTTGGCGGTACACGGTTTGCAGATCGTCCAGCAGAATGCGCCAGGAAACGCCATCGACCACCAAGTGATGAATCGCAATGAACAGGCGTTGCCGACCCTCGGGGCCATCGACCAGCAGCACACGCATCAACGGTCCTTCGTTGAGGTCGAGGCTGCGCTGGGCGTCGGCGAACAGCGCTGCACATTTGTCCAAGGACGAAACCCGCACCTGCCACAACACCGGGGTATCGGCAATCGCCTGATGGGCCGCATGCCATTGGCCACCCATTTTGTCGAAGCGCAGGCGCAAGGCATCGTGCTGTTCGATCACAGCCAACAGTGCTTGCTCCAGGCGATGCGGCTCCAAAGGCGCGGTCGGTTGCAGCAACAACGCCTGGTTCCAGTGTTGACGCTGCGGGATGTCGGTGTCGAAGAACCAGTGCTGGATCGGCGTCAGACGCGACTCACCGCTGAGCAAACCCTGTTCGGCGGTGATCTGTTCGGTGCGGGTCGCCACGGCGGCGAGGGTCTGCACGGTCTGGTGCTGGAACAGGTCGCGCGGACTGAAATGAATACGCTGCTGCCGCGCCCGGCTGACCACTTGGATCGAAAGGATCGAGTCGCCGCCCAGTTCGAAGAAGTTGTCGTTGAGGCCGACTTGCCCGACGTTCAGCACTTCGCACCAGATCTGCGCCAGCGTGACTTCGAGCTCGTTGCTCGGCGCCACGTAGCGTTGACGGTTCAGCTCCGGATCCGGTGCCGGCAAGGCGCGTCGGTCGAGTTTGCCGTTAGCGGTCAGCGGCATGCTGGCCAACAGGATCAGGTGCGTCGGCACCATGTAGTCCGGCAATTGCGATTTCAGATGCGCCTTGAGGGCTTCGCGCAAAACCGATTGCTGCGCTTCGTCCTGTTCGGCGACGTCCGTCACCAGATAGCCAACCAACTGTTTGCCGCTCGGTGCGTCGAACGCCAACACAACGGCTTCGCGAACCGATTCATGCTCCAGCAGCCGGGCTTCGATTTCGCCCAGCTCGATACGGAAACCACGAATCTTCACTTGATGGTCGATACGACCGAGGTATTCCACCAGGCCATCGGCGCGCTGGCGCACCAGATCGCCCGTGCGGTACATGCGCCCGCCATTGCCGGCAAACGGATCGGCGACAAAGCGTTCTGCCGTAATCCCCGCACGTTGGTGATAACCCTGCGCCAGGCCAGCGCCACCGACGAACAGTTCGCCCGTCGCACCCTGCGGAACCAATGCCATGTCGGCGTCGAGGATGTACGCCACACGATCGCCGATCACGCTGCCGATCGGCACACTGCCCAAGCCTTCTTCCAACACCTCGGGCGCAAGGCTGGCCAGCGGCATGACCACGGTTTCGGTTGGACCGTAAGCGTTGAAAAACAGATTCGGTTTGAACGCTGCACGAATACGCGCCAGGTGTTCGCCGGTCAGCGCTTCGCCACCGGTGATGATCATGCGTACCGGCAAGGTATCGCCCTGAGTCGCCAGCCATTGCGCTAACTGGCTGCCATAGCTTGGAGTGAAACCGAGCACGTTGACGTGGTGGGTACGGATCAGTCCGCAGATTTCTTCGGCATCCCATTGGCCCTGAGCGCGCAAGACGACCTGCGCGCCACAGAGCAACGGCACCAGCAGACGCTCCGTCGCGGCGTCGAAGTTGATCGAATAGAAATGCAGTTCGCAGTCGTCCGGGCGCATGCCGAAGCGCTCGATCACGGCGCGGCAGTGCATGGCGATTTCGCCGTGGGACACCACCACACCTTTCGGCTTGCCAGTGGAGCCCGAGGTGTAGATGAGGTACGCCTGATGCTGCGGCAGGTTGATGTATGGCAGCTCAGTGTCCGGGTAATCGGCCAGTTTTGCCGCGTCTTCTTCCAGGCTCCAGCGACCCACCGTCGGCGGCAATTCCCCCAGGGCTTTGAACATCGCCGCATCACTGAGCAGCAAACCGATGCCACTGTCTTCGATCATGTAATGCAAACGGTCGAGCGGGTATTCAGGGTCCAGCGGCACATAGGCGCCGCCGGCCTTGAGGATCGCCAGCAGACTGACGACCATTTCCAGTGAACGCTCAAGCGCCAGCCCCACGCGCACCTGCGGACCGACGCCACGTTCGCGCAGCATCCACGCGAGACGGTTGGCGCGACGGTCGAGTTCGGCGTAGCTCAGGGTTTGCCCGGCGAAGGTCAGTGCCAGTGCATCGGGGCGCGCCTGGGCCTGCTCGCTGAACAGCTGATGAATGCACTGGTCGAGTCGATGCTCGCCCGGCTCGACGCCAAGACTGTCGAGCAGATGTTGTTGTTCGCTGGCGTCCAACAGCGGCAATTCACTGAGACGCTGCTGCGGACCGGCAATCAGCGCTTCCAGCAGATTGCGCCAGTGCGCGGCCATTTGCGCGATGCGCGGCTCGTCGAACAGATCGGTGCTGTAAGTCAGGCAGCAACCCAGGCGATGGTCGAGATCGGTGACTTCCAGGTTGAGATCAAACTTGGTCGCCCGGGCATCGTTGGCCAAGTACTCGACGGTCATACCCGCCAGGGTGCGGCTTTGCTGGAATTCCCAGCGCTGCACGTTGCACATCACCTGGAACAACGGGTTGTAAGCCGCACTGCGCGGCGGCTGCAAGGCTTCCACCAGATGATCGAACGGCAGGTCCTGATGGGACTGGCCTTCGATCACGGTGTGACGGACCTGCTCGAACAATTCGCCCACGGACATCTGCCCGTCAAGTTGGCAACGCAGCACTTGGGTATTGAGGAACGCACCGATCAGCCCTTCGCTTTCCGGGCGAATTCGGTTGGCCACCGGCGCACCGATGCGCAAATCGGTCTGGCCGCTGTAGCGGTACAGCAAAGTGGCCAACGCAGCGGTCATGGTCATGAACAACGTCAGGCCGTTTTGCGCGTTGAAGGCGCGGACCTTGGCGGCAAGCTCATCGCTGAGGTCGAAACGGTACAGTTCGCCCTGATGGCTTTGCACCGGTGGACGCGGGCGGTCGGCGGGCAACTCCAGCAGCGGATGCTCGCGGCCCAGTTGTGTGGTCCAGTAATCGAGCTGACGCTGACGTTCACCGGATTCCAGCCACTGACGTTGCCACACGCTGTAATCCAGGTATTGCACCGGCAGCGGTTGCAGCGGCGACGCGCGATCATCCACGAACGCTTCGTACAACACGCTCAGTTCGCGGGCGAAGATGTCCATCGCCCAGCCTTCGGTGACGATGTGGTGCAAGGTCAGTACGAAGTAGTGTTCCTGCTCGGCAGTCTTGACCAGGCACGCACGCAGCAGCGGTCCGGTTTCCAGATCAAACGGCTGATGCGCTTCGTCGTCAGCCAATTGCTGGACCTGCCACTCGCGGCCTTCGGCATCCAGCGCGGTGAAATCCTTCCATGCCATGCGCACACCGGTTTGCGCGTGCACGTGTTGGCGAGCGACGCCGTCGATGCTCGGGAACGTGGTGCGCAGGGTTTCGTGACGCATGATCAACGCTTGCAGCGCCGCTTCGAAACGCGCGACATCCAGCACCCCGCGCAACCGCGCCATGCCACCGACGTTGTAGGCCGGGCTGTCCGGCTCCATCAGCCAGAGGAACCACATGCGTTGCTGGGAATAGGACAACGGCAAAGGTTGGCTGCGGTCGACTTTCTCGATGGGCGGCTGCTTGTTGGTGCTGCCGCTGGCGTGGATCCGACGCACCTGTTCGGCAAACTCGCCCAGCTCGCTGTTCTCGAACAATGTACGCAGGGGCAACTCGACGTCGCAGGCCTGGCGAGTGCGGGAGATGATTTGCGTGGCCAATAGGGAATGACCGCCGAGGGCGAAGAAGTCATCGCGCAAACCGACTTGCGCCAGCCCCAGCACTTCGCGCCAGATACCGGCAATCTGTTGCTCCAGTTCCGTCACTGGCTCGACGTGCTCGCGAACCTGCCACTGCGGTACCGGCAAGGCGCGGCGGTCGAGTTTGCCGCTTGGGCTGAGGGGCATTTCGTCCAGGCGCATCAGCTGCGCAGGCACCATGTATTCCGGCAGTTCGGCGGCAAGGGCAATTTTCAGGCGCGCCGTTTGAGCGTCTTCGCTTTCGTCGCCATCCATCGCCGTGTAGTAGCCGATCAGTCGACCTCCCGCCGCGGTTTCGCGCACCAGCACCACGGCTTGGGTGACGCCTGCTTGGGCCAACAAACGCGCTTCGATTTCCTCCGGTTCGACGCGAAAACCACGCAGCTTCACCTGCTGATCGAGGCGACCGAGGTATTCGATCACGCCCTCGGCGGTCCAGCGCGCACGGTCACCGGTACGGTAGAGACGTGCGCCCTGCTCACCCGATGGGTCGACCACGAAACGCTCGGCAGTCAAACCCGCACGGCCCAGGTAACCTCGCGCCAACCCAACGCCGCCGATGCACAACTCACCCGGCACCCCGGCCGGGACAGGGTTGAGATCACTGTCGAGGATTCGGCAGATCACATTCCCCAGCGGCCGGCCAATCGGCGAGCGTTCACCATCGGCGCGGGTGCAATGCCAGTGGGTGACGTTGATCGCCGTCTCGGTCGGGCCGTAGCGGTTGTGTAATTGCACGGCCGGCAGTTGTGCCAGCACGCGGTTGCGCAGTTCGGCGGGCAATGCTTCGCCACCCGAGAACACGCGACGCAGGCTGCTGCATGCAGCGGTCAGCGCTTCGTCGATAAACAGCGAAAGCAGCGGCGGCACGAAGTGCAGCGTGGTCACGCCGAACTGCTGGACCAACTGCGCGATGCGATGGGGATCGCGGTGTTCTCCAGGCCCGGCGATCAACAAGCGTGCGCCCGTGATCAGTGGCCAGAAGCATTCCCACACCGACACGTCGAAACTGATCGGCGCCTTTTGCATCAGCACGTCGGTGTGGTTCAGGCGATAGGTGTCCTGCATCCAATGCAGTCGTTCGGCGAGTGCCGCATGGGTGTTGCCGACGCCTTTGGGTTGCCCGGTGGAACCGGAGGTGTAAATCACATACGCAAGGTTGTCGCCGTGCAGGTGCAAGCCCGGGGCATGGCTCGGCCAGCCGTCCAGATGCAGGGCGTCCATGGCGATCACGCTGACGCCACCGCTGGCCGGCAAGCGGTTGAGCAATGGCGTTTGGGTCAGCAGCAATTGCACGCCGCTGTCGCCGAGCATGTAGGCCACGCGCTCGGCCGGGTAATCCGGGTCCAGCGGCACGTAGGCGCCACCGGCCTTGATGATCGCCAACAGGCCGATGAGCAATTGCGGCGAACGCTCGCAGGCAATCGCCACGCAGACATCCGGGCCGACGCCTTTGTCGCGCAGGTAATGGGCCAGGCGATTGGCCCGAGTGTGCAATTCGGCGAAGTCCATCTGGCCGCCGTCCCACAGCAGCGCAGTACGCTCGGGCGTCTGGCGTGTTTGCTCGTTAAGCAATTCCGGCAACCACAGGCTGGCCGGCGTGCACGGTGCAGCAGCCCAATCCGCTTGCTGATCAATCTCGGACTCAGTCAGCAATCGCAAATCGCCGAGGGCGCTTTGCGGACGCTCACAGACGTCACGCAACAGGTTGTTGAAGTGCACCGCCAAACGCTCGATGGTCACGGCATCGAACAACTCACTGGCGTAGTCGAAGGACAGGCTAAGGCGACCGTTGCGGTCTTCTTCACTGTGCAACTGCAAATCAAACTTGGCTTCGCGGCTGTGCCACGGCAGCTCTTCGGCCAGCAGGCCCGGCAAGCGTTTCAATGCGCTGAGGTCGCGCTGCTGGTAATTGAACATCACCTGGAACAGACCGTGTTCGCGAGCCTGCGGGAACGCTTCGAGCAGTTGTTCGAACGGCAGATCCTGATGGGCTTGTGCGCCCAACGCCGCCAGACGGGTTTGCGCCAGCAGTTCAACGAACGGCAACCGCGGATCCACCTCGGCGCGCAGCACCTGAGTGTTGATGAAGAAGCCGATCAGGCCTTGGGTTTCCAGGCGCGGACGGTTGGCGTTCGGCACGCCGATGCGGATATCGCGCTGGCCGCTGTAGCGGTGCAACAACGTCTGGAACGCGGCGAGCAACAGCATGAACGACGTTGACTCATGAGCCTGCGCAGTCCGACGAATCGCCGCGCTCAGGGCCGAATCCAAGCGCACGGTGTGACGCGCAGCGCTGTGCTGTGGTTGTGCCGAACGGGGATGGTCGGTGGCCAGACTCAAGGTCGGATGTTCATCGCCCAGTTGTGCTTTCCAGTACGCCAGTTGCCGCTCGCCTTCACCCTGCGCCAGCCATTGGCGTTGCCAGCTGCCGTAATCGGCGTATTGCGTGGGCAACGGTGCCAGTGTCGCGGGCTGCCCTTGGCTGGCTGCCGCGTACAAACGGGAAAACTCGTCAATCAACACGTTCAGCGACCAGCCGTCCGCGATGATGTGGTGCATCGTCACCAACAACTGGTGATCCTCGTCGTCGAGACGCACCAGCGTCACCCACAGCAAGGGGCCTTTCTCCAGATCGAACTGGGTGTGTGCTTCGTCCTCGCGGATTTGTTGCGCGCGGGCTTCACGCTCGGCCATCGGCAGATCGCTGATGTCGATCATTTGCAGGTTGAAGTCGCCCGCCGCAATCACCTGCTGCAACGCCACGCCGTCACGCTCGAAGAACCGCGTGCGCAGGGATTCGTGACGCTCGATCAACTGCTGGAAACTGGCGCGCAAGGCGTCTTCATCCAGTTCGCCGCGCAGGCGCAAGGCACCGGGAATGTTGTAAGCGCTGCTGTGCGGGTCGAGTTGCCAGGTGATCCACAGACGGTTCTGGGCCAGGGATTGCGGCATCGCTTCGACGCGTGACAACGGTGTGATCGCGCCTTGGGCCAGTCCGCCATCCTGTTGCTGCCGGGCCACGACCTCGGCGAATGCGCCAAGGGTCGGTGCTTCGAACAACAGGCGCAGGTTCAGCTCCAGAGCGAGTTCTTCGCGCAACCGCGCAACCACTTGGGTGGCCGCAATGGAGTTGCCGCCGAGCAGGAAGAAATGATCATCCGCGCCGATCTGCTCGACCTGCAACTGCTCGCACCAGATCCGGGCGATCAGGGTTTGCAGTTCGGATCCGGATTCGCTGTTGCCGGTGCTTTCAGCCGCCACCGCCGGAAACACTGCGTAGCTGTCGAGGCTGCCGTCCGCCAGGCGGTTGCGGCACGCCGAGCGTTGCAGCTTGCCGCTGGACGTCTTGGGCAATGCGCCCGGATTTAGCAGCACCACCACGCTCGGCGCTTCCTGACAGGCCTCGGCAACGGCCTGACGAATCGCTTTGATCACCGCGTCTGGCGGCAGAATTTTTTGCATGCTGCGACTGATTTCGGCGGCAATGCCGATGCCTTCCAGTCCGTCGATGGAAACCGCAAATGCGGCGACGCGACCTTTGCGCACCACCCCCACTTCACGCTCGATGGTTTGCTCGATGTCTTGCGGATAGAGGTTGTGGCCGCGCACGATCAGCATGTCTTTCAGGCGACCGGTGATGAACAGTTCACCGTTGCGCATGAAGCCCAGGTCACCGGTGCGCAGCCAGGTGCGACCGGCATGCTGGACAAAGGTTTTGGCCGACGCCTCAGGGTTGCGCCAGTAACCTTGGGCGATGCTCGGCCCGCTGGCCCAGACTTCTCCAACGCTGTTGTCCGCCCGTTCACCGAGCGACGCCGGATCGATGATCAACACCGCATGATCCGGCTGATGGATGCCGCAGCTCATGATCGCACTGCCCTCGCCCGGTTCGGCGCGATTTTGCGTCAGGGCCTGATCGTCAACGCGCAGGCTGCCAATACCTTGCCCGCGTGGGGTGCCAGCGACGAACAGCGTGGCCTCGGCCAAACCGTAGGACGCCATGAAGCTGTCCGTGGAAAAACCGCAGGTCGCGAACTTTTCGGCGAAGCTTTCGAGGGTATCGAGACGAATCGGTTCGGACCCGGAATACGCCACGCGCCAGCCGCTCAGGTCGAGGCGTTGCAAGGCCGACTCACTGACCCGTTCGTTGCACAGGCGATAGGCAAAATCCGGCCCGCCGCTGATGGTGCCGCCGTACTCGCTGATCGCTTCGAGCCAGCGCAAGGGTCGACCCAGAAAGTACGCGGGCGCCATCAACACACACGGCACGCCGCTGAAAATCGGTTGCAGCAAACCACCGATCAGGCCCATGTCGTGGTACAGCGGCAACCAGCTGACGATCACGTCGTCAGGGTTGAGGTCGATACCGAAACCGTGACGAATCAACAGCTCATTGGCGACCAGATTGCCGTGGCTGACTTGCACGCCTTTAGGCAGCGCGGTGGAACCTGAGGTGTATTGCAGGAACGCGATGTGATCGTCTTGCAACGGCGGCGCGACCCAGCGCTCGGCCATGTCGGTATCGAGCGTATCGACACACAACAGCGGCGGAGCGCCTTCTATTTTCGACAACGCATCGCGCAGGTCAGCGCTGGTCAGCAGCAGACGCGGCTCGGCATCGCCAATGATCGACAGCAAACGCTCCTGATGATGACGACGGGTCGACTCCGGCGGATAGGCCGGCACGGCGATGACACCGGCGTACAGGCAGCCGAAAAATGCAGCCACGTAATCAGGCCCACTTGGAAACAGCAGTACCGCACGGTCGCCAAAATCAGCCTCGGCCTGCAACGCTCCGGCAATGGTCCGCGCGCGTTGATCCAGTTCGCGATAACTGAGCACCACAGCCTGGTCCGGGGTTTCGGCGAGAAAACGCAAGGCCACCCGATCCGGCGTCAGGGCCGCACGGCGCTGGAGGGCTTGGACCATTGAGCTGGGGAGTTCGAACGCGTCGGTCATGAGGTTTCCTGCCTGATTTCGGCTTGCAATTGGAATCGGTTTTCTGGCGTCGCGCCCCATCGGGAGGCACGCAGGACGCGGTCTTCACCGACCGCGCAAGGCATTGGGAATGCGGTTGTCACCGGGACCGTTGCCCGGGTCCATTCACCAATGAGAACGGATGACGTTCTGAAATAATTAGTCGCCAAGCCTGGACGCCGGACGGGCCGGCCTGCGTCAGCGTGTCGCAGTTCTCACTCTGCACCTTTGCAGCGCATTAGTTCTTCTTCTCATTTGACAATCATTATCATTAAGCCTAATTTGTCGCTCGATGTGTAGGACGGCACCCCCCGATTTACCCCGTCCCACTAACCTTTTGGCAGCAGGGTGATTTCCATGATGGAACCAGTGTCCACAAGCAGGTGCGATACACCGCTACTTCAGGCTTTTGTCGATAATCGATTAATTCTGGTGAAGATCGCAGCGCGAATTACCGGCTGCCGCTCCCGTGCCGAAGATGTTGTGCAGGACGCCTTCTTCCGCTTGCAATCAGCGCCGCAAATCACCAGTTCGATCAAGGCGCAGCTCAGCTATCTGTTCCAGATCGTGCGCAACCTGGCGATCGATCACTACCGCAAGCAGGCGCTGGAGCAGAAGTATTCCGGGCCTGAAGAGGAAGGCCTGAACGTGGTGATTCAAGGCGCATCACCGGAAACGTCACACATCAACTTCTCGACCCTGGAACACATCGCCGATGCGCTGACGGAGCTGCCGAGCCGCACCCGCTATGCCTTCGAGATGTACCGTCTGCACGGCGTGCCGCAAAAAGATATCGCCAAGGAATTGGGTGTTTCGCCGACCCTGGTGAACTTCATGATTCGTGATGCCTTGGTGCATTGCCGCAAGGTGTCGGGCAGTCGTGGTGAGTCTTCTGCCCGCCACTGAATAAAAGATCGCAGCCTTCGGTCCACTTCTGTAGGCGCTGCCGAAGGCTGCGATCTTTTGCTTCTACGTCAATTCGCACCGATCAAAAAACCGCTCCCGCCCCAACACCATCAAGGCCGCGCGCTTGTGCGGGAAGTCGAATTCTTTTTCGCAGCGGAAACCTTGATCCTGCATGTAACCGATCATCTTCGCGTTATCGGCGCGAGGTTCGGCGACGACCCGTTGCGTGCGCGGATCATCGAGAAAAAGGTAATGCACCAGCGCCGATAACCAGCTCGCCACCTTGTGCGGTCCACGGTGATTTTCCTCGCCCACCAGCATGTGAATGCCACGGTCGTAATCGGCTGCGTCATAGAACGGCGCAATGCGATCTTCCTTGGCCCAGTAGGCTTCGAAATAGGCAAACGGCTGGTCGTCAAAGCAGCCAATCAACGTCAGGGTATGGGGATCGGCTTCGAGTTTGCTCAGGTAATCGCGATGCTGTTCGAGGCTGCCCTCCTCCTGCCAGAAACTCGCGACACGCGGGTTGTTCTGCCAACAGTTGAAACGCACCAGATCCTGTTCGATGTCCAATGTGCGCAGGGACACCCACATGCCCAAACGCGCATCGAAGCGGCGATAGACTTCACCATCGGGTTTGACCGGCCGTAGAGGATGTCGCTTGCCAGCGCTCATGATCATTTGCTGCGGACAGCTGCCGGTCGGCAAGTGCAGGGCGTTGAGGTCATTCAAATTGGGCATGGGTCGGGCTCGCGATAATCGTCGACAGTTCAACGATGTGACGTGAGCCGCAGGGGAAAATTTAGGGGAAGTCCGTCAGTTCGCGACTGTGGGGGCCTTTTCAGCGGGAGGGATCGGTACCACCACAATCTTGTACGGGCCGAAGATCTTCAGCATCTGGCCATTCTCGCGCAGGGCTTGCAGCAAGTTGCCGAAGGTCTCGCCGCTGATGGGCGCTGCCGGACGCAGAATGGCGTAGTGGTGATAGATCTGGTCGACGCGCTCGGACACCAGCAACTGTTCGGCGACATGATCGTTGCGCAAAAAATAATCGCTCAGGTATGAGCGCGTCAGCAGTGCAATGTCGGCGCGCCCGCGCAATACCATCAACAGATTGCTGTCGTGGGAATAGGTCAGCGTGGCCTTGTAGTTTTTCGCAAGGTACTGGGGGTCGGCATTGAAATTGGCGAATTCATAATGATAGCCGCTGAACAACGCCAGACGTTTGCCGGTCAGGTCGGCAAAGTAGTTTTGCTGTCGATCGAGCTGGCGTTGCGCGACAAAGACCTCGGCATCTTCCAGCCCCATGTCGACGGCGACGTGGGGAACACTGTCCCAACCCCAGGCGGGATTTTCGAAGATTGCCATGTCGATCCGGCCCTGCAGGAAATCACCGAAACGCCGGGGGATGGAGGTGGGCACCACCACGAACTGGTAGTCGGTTTGTGAAGCGTTGAGCGCCTGGATCAGTTGCGGCAGCAATCCCGTGTCGGCCCCGGACTCCGGGCGTACGGTGTAAGGCGGAAAGTGAGCGGCACCCACGCGCACCAGTTGTGCGGCCTGGGATGGCATCATCGTTAATGCCGCAAGCGTCACCAGCAAAAGCCGCGAGACTGTCCGGATTGGCAACCCCATCAAAACAACCCACTCCCCGATAAAACAGCATCAATGCATTAAAACCAGGCGTTCCGTCCAATTAGCCAGCATTTGGCCAGCCATTACAAGCTTATTGCTTCCCCTCAAGTACAAGAATCAACGCCTCTTCGGCCAATTGATCGAGGCTCATGCTGCCATCGGCGCGAAACCAGGTCGTGGTCCAGGACAAGGCCCCGGTCAGAAACCGTCGCGTGATGAACACATCACCGCGGATAAACCCGGCGCTCTTGGCCTCACCCAGCACTTGCAACCAGATGTCTTCGTAAATATCCCGCAGCGCCAGTACCTTGGCCTGGCCGTCCTCGGACAGCGACCGCCATTCGTAGACCAGCACCGCCATGGCCTCACCGCTGCCGCCCATGATCGACTGCAATTCACAGCGGATCAGCGCCAACACCTGCTCGCGCACATTGCCTGCCTCGGCGATGGCCGCGCGCATCAACGCGGTATTGTAGCGAATGGTCTCCTCCATCACCGCCCGCAGGATTTCGTCCTTGCTCTTGAAGTGATGAAAAATGCTTCCGGACTGAATGCCCACAGCGCCGGCCAGGTCGCGTACCGTCGTGCGTTCATAGCCTTTATTGCGGAACAGATGAGCCGCCACTTGCAGCAGCTTGCCACGGGCGCTGTCCGGATCGGTCAACTGGCCGCTGTCGACCAATTCGCGCATGACGCTCAGGGCTTTTTGCTCGTCCACGCATTCTCTCCTACAGTCGATCAATCCAATACGCCGATCCCCCTGAAACATTGGGGTTGCGCGGGCAATTTAAGCTGACGGCCGCAACCAAGCAAGCGCTTGGGAAGAAGAAACATTCGAGGATTTACAAACCAAGCGCTTGCTTGGTAATGTCGCTGCACTTCGGTTGGAGGTGGCTATGCAACGGACTACGCCTGAAACGATTCGCATTGGTTGTGCCAGCGCCTTCTGGGGCGACACCTCGACCGCGGCCGCGCAACTGGTGGAGCACGGGCACCTGGACTATCTGGTCTTTGATTACCTGGCAGAAATCACGATGTCGATCATGGCCGGTGCCCGCATGAAAGACCCTCAGGCGGGTTATGCGGGCGACTTCATCGAGGTCCTCAGCCCTCTGCTCCAACGGCTTGCCGAACAAAACATCCGCGTCATCAGCAATGCCGGCGGGGTCAATCCACAGGCGTGCGCCGCCGCCCTGCAAGCCGCCTGCGACAAGGCCGGCGTGACGCTGAAAATTGCCGTGCTGCTGGGGGATGACCTGCAACCGCAGTTCAAGCAACTCAGCAGCGTGGGCATTCATGAAATGTTCAACGGCGCGCCATTGCCGCCGATGTGCGTGTCAACCAACGCCTACCTCGGTGCGCCGGGCATCGTCGAGGCCTTGCGCCTGGGGGCGGACATCGTCATTACCGGCCGCGTGGTCGACAGCGCCGTGGTCAGCGCTGCCCTGGTGCATGAGTTCGGCTGGTCGTGGCACGACTACGACAAACTGGCCCAGGCCGCGCTGGCCGGGCATATCATCGAATGTGGCGCCCAGTGCACCGGCGGCAACTTTACCGATTGGCGCGACGTGCCCGATTACGAGCACATCGGCTTCCCGATCGTCGAGGTCAGCGCCGACAGCCAATTTGTCGTCAGCAAACCGGAAGGCTCAGGCGGCTTGATCACGCCGCTGACCGTTGGCGAACAAATGCTCTATGAGATCGGTGACCCACGGGCCTATCTGCTGCCCGATGTGGTCTGCGATTTCACTCAAGTAAAACTACAGCAACAAGGCAAGAACGCGGTCCGGGTCCACGGCGCAAAAGGCTTGCCGCCGACCGCTCAGTACAAGGTCAGCGCGACGTATCCGGACGGCTTTCGCTGCACCGCCAGTTGTCTGATCGCCGGTATCGATGCGCACGACAAGGCCCGTCGGGTCAGCGACGCAATCATCAACAAGACCTCGGACATGTTCAGTCAACGCGGTTGGGCACCGTACAGCGAAGTGAACATTGAACTGCTCGGCAGCGAGGCCACTTATGGCCCCCACGGCCAGCGCCGGGACACTCGCGAAGTGGTGATCAAGCTCGCGGTGCGTCATCCGAACAAGCAGGCGTTGATCATGTTCTCTCGGGAAATTGCTCAGGCCGCTACCGGCATGGCGCCGGGGCTGACCGGGATTGTCGGTGGTCGGCCGACGGTGTATCCGCTGATCCGCCTGTTCTCGTTCCTGATCGACAAAACCGCCTGCACGCTGGACATTGATTTCATGGGCCGTCGTCACCCGTGTGCCTTGCCCGCCCTGGACGCGCTCGACACCCAAGACCTGCCCATCCCGGTCGAGCCACCCAAACCCGATGGTCGCGCCGACGCCAGCGTGGCCTTGATCAAACTCGCGGTCGCGCGCTCCGGCGACAAGGGCAACCACAGCAATATCGGCGTCATGGCCCGCGAGCCCGAATACCTGCCGTGGATCGCCGAAGCCTTGACCCCGGAAGTGATCGTCGACTGGATGAGCCATGTCCTCGACCCGATTTTCGGGCGAGTCGAACGCTGGTATCTGCCCGCTAGCCACAGCCTGAATTTTCTGCTGGAGAACGCCCTCGGTGGCGGTGGCATCGCCAGCCTGCGGATCGACCCGCAAGGCAAGGCCTTCGCCCAGCAATTGCTGGAAATCCAGATTCCGGTGCCGCAGCGCATCGCCGACCAGGTCAACTAGAGGACTGCCGCCATGGCCTACGATTCGATTTTCAAAGCCGACCTGTTTGCTGGCCAAAACATCATTGTCACCGGTGGCGGCAGTGGCATCGGTCGTTGCACCGCCCACGAACTGGCCGCCCTCGGTGCCCATGTTCTGCTGATCGGACGCAAGGCCGACAAACTCAAAAGTGTCGCAACGGAAATCGTCGAAGACGGTGGCAAGGCGGATTGGGCGACTTGCGACATTCGCGATGAAGAAGCGGTTACGCATCTGGTCAGTGAACTGATCCGCCAGCATGGCCCCATTCATGGACTGGTCAATAACGCTGGTGGGCAGTACCCATCGCCCCTGGCCTCGATCAATCAAAAGGGTTTCGAAACAGTGATGCGCACCAACCTGGTGGGCGGTTTCCTGATGGCCCGGGAAGTGTTCAACCAGTCCATGAGCAAGCACGGCGGCGCCATCGTCAACATGCTGGCCGACATGTGGGGCGGCATGCCCGGCATGGGGCACTCCGGCGCAGCACGTTCGGGCATGGACAACCTGACCAAGACCGCCGCGTTCGAATGGGGTTATGCCGGGGTGCGGGTCAATGCCGTGGCACCGGGCTGGATTGCCTCCAGCGGCATGGACACCTATGAAGGCGCGTTCAAAGCCGTGATCCCGACCTTGCGTGAACACGTGCCGCTCAAACGCATCGGGACAGAATCGGAAGTCAGCGCCGCGATTGTTTTTCTCCTCAGCCCGGCCGCAGCGTTCGTCAGCGGCAGCACGTTGCGCATCGACGGTGCCGCCAGCCTTGGCGGGCGTGCCTGGCCGATCCACAAGGCGACTAACAGTGAGTCTTACAACGGTTTCCACCGCGCCTACCTTCCCGATGTCCTCAAGGACAAGGAATAACCCATGCCGGTGATTCAGTCGCAACTCGATCCCCATAGTGAACAGTTCGCCCAGAACCGTGCGGCGATGCTGAGCGCGATAGAGCAGGTGCGCACACTTGAACAGAACCTGCTGAGCAAGGCTGCCGAGGCCAAGCCGAAATTCGAGAAACGCGGTCAGCTGTTGCCCCGGGAACGCCTCAATCTTTTGCTGGACCCTGGCGCGCCGTTCCTCGAGTTGGCGAGTCTGGCCGGTTTCAAGCTGCACGATGACAAGGACGGCAACTCCGCCGGTGGCGGTCTGATCGCCGGTATCGGCTACGTCTCGGGTGTGCGGGTGCTGGTGGTGGCGAACAACAGCGCGATCAAGGGTGGAACCATCTCCCCCAGCGGTCTGAAAAAATCCCTGCGCCTGCAACAGATCGCCATGGAAAACAAACTGCCAGTGATCACCCTTGCCGAAAGCGGCGGCGCCAACCTCAATTACGCAGCGGAGATTTTCGTCGAAGGCGCGCGCAGCTTTGCCAACCAGGCGCGGATGTCGGCGATGGGCCTGCCACAGATCACCGTGGTGCACGGTTCAGCCACCGCTGGCGGCGCTTATCAACCCGGTTTGTCGGATTACGTGGTGGTGGTGCGCGGCAAGGCCAAGTTGTTTTTGGCCGGCCCGCCGCTGTTGAAGGCCGCCACCGGCGAAGTCGCGACGGATGAGGAACTGGGCGGCGCCGAGATGCACGCGCAAACCGCCGGCACCGCCGAGTACCTGGCGGAAAACGACGCCGACGGTGTGCGTCAGGTGCGCGAGATCGTCAGCCTGCTGTCATGGAACGATCAACTGCCCTGGTTACCTGAACCACAATGGGCAGAGCCGCTCTACCCCATCGACGAACTGCTGGGGCTGATCCCGGACGACCCGAAAAAACCTTACGACGTGCGCGAAATCATTGCCCGCATTGCCGATGGCTCGAACTTCCTCGACTTCAAGGTCGAGTTCGATCAGCAGACCGTCTGCGGTCACCTGAAAATCCAGGGACGGACCTGTGGTTTCATCGGCAACAACGGCCCGATCACGCCCAAAGGGGCGAGCAAGGCAGCGCAATTCATTCAGCTGTGCGACCAGAGCCAGACACCGCTGCTGTTTTTCCACAACACCACCGGGTTCATGGTCGGCACCGAATCGGAACAGCAAGGCGTGATCAAGCATGGCGCCAAGATGATACAAGCGGTGGCCAACGCCCGTGTGCCCAAACTGACCGTCGTCGTCGGTGGCTCCTATGGTGCCGGTAACTATGCGATGTGCGGGCGCGGCCTCGACCCGCGCTTCATCTTCGCCTGGCCCAACAGCCGCACTGCGGTGATGGGCGGTGCCCAGGCAGGCAAGGTGCTGCGCATCGTCACCGAGGCCAAACAAGCCAAGGATGGCCTGGTGCCCGACCCGAAAGTGCTCGACATGCTCGAACAGGCCGCCGCGCAGAAACTCGACAGCCAGTCCACGGCGCTTTACGGCAGCGCCAATCTGTGGGACGACGGTTTGATCGACCCACGGGATACCCGAACGCTGCTCGGCTACTTGCTGGATATCTGTCACGAGGCCGAAATACGGTCGCTGCAAACCAACAGTTTTGGCGTTTCGCGTTTTTGAATTGATCGTCAGGAGAACAATAAAAATGATCTTCACCCAGGAACACGAAGCACTGCGCCGCACGGTTCGCCAATTCGTCGAGCACGAGATCAATCCGCACGTAGACGAATGGGAAAAAGCCGGACGCTTTCCGATCCACGAGATTTTCCGCAAGGCCGGCGACCTTGGTTTGCTGGGCATTTCCAAACCGGAAAAATTCGGCGGCATGGGGCTCGACTACAGCTATTCGATCGTCGCTGCCGAGGAATTCGGCACCATCCATTGCGGCGGCATCCCGATGTCCATCGGCGTGCAGACCGACATGTGCACCCCGGCCCTGGCCCGTTTCGGCTCCGATGAGTTGCGTGATGAGTTCCTGCGCCCGGCCATCAGCGGCGAACAGGTCGGCTGCATCGGTGTCTCCGAAGTCGGTGCGGGTTCCGACGTGGCCGGGCTGAAAACCAGCGCACGCAAGGACGGTGACGACTACGTGATCAACGGCAGCAAGATGTGGATCACCAACTCACCGAGCGCTGATTTCATCTGCCTGCTGGCGAACACATCGGACGACAAACCGCACATCAACAAGTCGTTGATCATGGTGCCGATGAACGCGCCGGGCATCAGCCTCAGCTCGAACCTGGACAAACTCGGCATGCGCAGTTCGGAAACCGCCCAGGTGTTTTTCGACAACGTGCGCGTACCGCAGCGCAACCGCATCGGCCATGAAGGCGCGGGCTTCATGATGCAAATGCTGCAATTCCAGGAGGAACGCCTGTTTGGCGCCGCCAACATGATCAAGGGCCTGGAATACTGCGTCGACAGCACCATCGAGTACTGCAAGGAGCGCAAAACCTTCGGCAATGCGCTGATCGACAACCAGGTCATCCACTTCCGCCTGGCCGAACTGCAGACCGAAATCGAATGCCTGCGGGCGCTGGTCTATCAAGCCACCGAGCAATACGTCAAAGGCCAGGACGTTACGCGCCTGGCCTCCATGGCCAAGCTCAAGGCCGGACGGCTGGGCCGCGAAGTCAGCGACAGTTGCCTGCAATACTGGGGCGGCATGGGTTTCATGTGGGACAACCCGGTCGCCCGCGCCTATCGCGATGTGCGACTGGTCTCGATTGGCGGCGGTGCCGACGAAATCATGTTGGGGATCATCTGCAAACTCATGGGCATCCTGCCTGGGAGAAAGAAATGAACAACCTGCCGGTTTGCCAGACCTTGTTGTTGGAACTGCACAACGGCGTGTTGCACGTCACCCTCAACCGCCCGGAAAGTCGCAACGCCATGAGTGTGCAAATGGTCACCGAATTGCGTTCGGTGCTGGCCTCGGTCCGCGATAAACCGGGGGTTCGCGCCTTGGTGATCGGCGGCGTCGGTGGGCACTTCTGTGCCGGCGGCGATATCAAGGACATGGCCAATGCCCGCACTCAGGGTCCGAATGCCCATCGCGATCTGAACCGGGTGTTCGGTGCGCTGCTGCAAGAGATGCAACACGCGCCACAGGTGGTGATCACGATCCTGCAAGGCGCCGTGTTGGGTGGCGGTTTCGGCCTGGCCTGTGTCAGCGATATCGCCATGGCCGATCATTCGGCGCAATTCGGCCTGCCGGAAACCAGCCTCGGTCTGTTGCCCGCGCAGATCGTGCCGTTCGTGGTGCAACGCATCGGCCTGACCCAGGCCCGGCGACTGGCCCTGACCGCGGCCCGTTTCGATGGGATCCAGGCTCGGAAGATGGGGTTGGTGCATTTTGTCGAGCATGATCCACAGGCGTTGGCCGAGCGTCTCGACGAGGTGTTGGCCCATGTGTTGTGTTGCGCGCCGGGGGCCAACGCCGCGACCAAGAAGCTCTTGCTGGCGAGCGCCGGACAACCGACGGATGCCTTGCTGGACGAGGCTGCCGAATGGTTCAGCGAGGCGGTGACCGGGCCTGAAGGGGTCGAAGGAACGATGGCCTTCTTGCAAAAACGTAAACCGGGGTGGGCTTCTTGAAAGCATCGCTGGCAAGCCCGCTCCTACAGGTTCTGTGTGCGACATAAACCCACTGTAGGAGCTGGCTTGCCAGCGATGAGGCCCGATCAGACACCGCAACTTTCAGAGAGCCAACCCATGCCCGGACTCAAAAAAATCCTCATCGCCAACCGCGGTGAAATCGCCTGTCGCATCCAGCGCACCGCGCAGGCGCTGGGCTATCGCACCGTTGCCGTGTTCAGCGATGCCGACGCCGACGCCTTGCATGTGCAGATGGCCGACGAAGCAGTCAACATCGGCCCGGCTCCGGTGCAACAGTCTTATCTGAACATCCCGGCAATCCTCGACGCGGCACGCCGCACCGGGGCGGACGCGATCCATCCGGGTTACGGTTTTCTTTCGGAGAACGCCGGATTCGCCCGCGCCTGCCAGGCAGCCGGCCTCACCTTCATCGGCCCAAGCCCCGAAGCCATCGAATTGATGGGCAGCAAGCGCCTGTCGAAAATCGCCATGTTCGAAGCCGGTGTGCCGTGCATCAACGGCTATCAAGGTGCGCAACAGGACGACGCCACCCTGAGCCGTGAAGCCGAACGAATCGGTTATCCGCTGATGATCAAGGCCAGCGCTGGCGGCGGTGGTCGTGGCATGCGCCTGGTGCATGACGCAGGGGATTTGCTTGCGCAGATTCGCACCGCGCGCTCGGAAGCCTTGAACGGCTTTGGCAGCGATGAACTGATTCTCGAGCAGGCCTTGATCGAGCCTCGTCACGTCGAAATTCAATTGTTTGGTGATCAACACGGCAATCTGATTTACCTCGGTGAGCGCGATTGTTCGATCCAGCGCCGCCACCAGAAAGTCATCGAAGAAGCGCCCTGCCCGGTCATGACCACCGAACTGCGCCAGGCCATGGGTGAAGCCGCGCTCAAAGCCGGGCGAGCAGTGAATTACGTCGGCGCCGGCACGGTGGAGTTTCTGCTGGATGCCCGTGGCCAGTTCTACTTTCTGGAAATGAACACCCGGCTGCAAGTGGAGCACCCGGTGACCGAATTGATCACGGGATTGGACCTGGTGGCCTGGCAGTTGAACGTGGCCGAAGGGCAAGCGCTGCCATTGCGTCAGGAACAAGTGCAGCTCAACGGGCACGCCATGGAAGTGCGCTTGTACGCCGAAGATCCCGCTCAGGGATTCCTCCCGCAAACCGGATGCATCACGGGGTGGGAGCCGGGTCTGCAGGACGGTGTGCGGATCGACCATGGCTTGATCGAAGGCCAGACCATCAGCCCGTTCTACGACCCGATGCTCGGCAAGATCATCGCCCATGGCGCCACTCGCGAAGAGGCGCGGCGCAAGTTGCTGCGCGCGGTGCAAGACACCGTGCTGCTGGGCGTGCACGGCAATCAGCGCTTGCTCGCCAGCCTGCTGGAGCATCCACAATTTGCCAGCGGTGATTTCAGCACCGGGTTCATTCAGCAACATTTCGCCAACGATGCCTGCCTGCAACCGCTGGTGCCGAGCGCCGAACAACTGGCCATTGCTGCGGCGCTGCTTTATCACGCCTCGGCGATGACGCACCCTGCCCCGCTGGCCGGTTGGCGCAACAACGCCAGCGTGCCACTGCACTATCGTGTCGGTGCCGAGGATCAGGACTGGCCGGTGCAATTGCACGCCGTACCTGGCGAGCCATTGCAAATTCAAGCCGCCAGCCGCCATATCAACCTGAAGATCATTCAGTGCGACGGGCGCTGGGCCACCCTGGAAATCGACGGCATCCGTCAACGCCATGCTTATCGCCTGGAGGCCGGGCAACTCTGGTTATCCACCCGTCCGGGCAGTTTGCGCTTGGAGGATCGCACCCAGGCGCCGGTCAGCAGCCGGGCCAGCATCAGCACCGGCACCCTCAAGGCGCCCATGGATGGCGCGATTGTCGATGTGCTGGTCAGCGAAGGCAGCGCTGTGAGCAAGGGGCAACTGCTGGTGGTGCTGGAAGCCATGAAAATGGAACACCCGCTCAAATCGGGTATCGACGGTGTGCTCAAGCGTTTGCAGGTGCAGGTCGGCGATCAAGTCAAAAACCGCCAGATACTGCTGGAGGTCGAATAAGCCTCTAGGCGGAACCGCCGGGTTTGGCTACGCTCAGCGCTATCAAGACGCGGATACCAGGAACCCTGCAATGCCTCACTGGCTGGTCATTGATCTGGAAGCCACCACCGATGAGGGTGGTTGGCCGATAACGGAAATGGAAATCATCGAAATCGGCGCGACCCTGGTGGACCGCAAAGGTCGGGAGCTGGATCACTTCCAGCGCTTCGTCCGGCCGTTGCGGCGGCCCTTGCTGACGCCGTTTTGCCGGGAACTCACGCACATCACCCAGGCCAACATCGATACCGCGCAACCGCTGAGCGAGGTCTGGGCGGATTTTGAGCGCTGGCTTGGCCAACATCACACACACCTTGAAGGCTGGGTCAGCTGGGGCGACTACGATCGCAAACAATTGCTGCTGGAGTGGCAGCAGCTGCAACTCGCCAGCGTATTGGCCAACGTGCCCCACATGAACCTCAAGCAGCGGTTTGCCAAGGTGCGGCGGCTCGAACGTCCGCTGGGCCTCAATGGCGCCCTGCAACTGGCCGGCTTGCAGTTCACCGGCCAGCAACACCGGGCACTGGAAGATGCGCGCAATACCGCACGGCTATTGCCGCTGGTTCTTCCGCTTTAGACAGGTGACGACGCCAAGGGCCTTGTGCATACTGGCCGGCCCTTTTTAGCCCTTTTTAGCCCTTTTCGAGGAATCGCCCATGTTTAAAGTCAACGAGTACTTCGACGGCACCGTCAAGTCGATCGCCTTTGGCACCGCAGAAGGTCCGGCGACCATCGGCGTCATGGCTCCGGGCGAATACGAATTCGGCACCAGCCAGCGTGAAATCATGCACGTCGTGAGCGGCGCACTGACGGTCAAACTGCCGGACAGCAGCGACTGGGAAACCTTTGCCGCCGGTAGCCAGTTCAACGTGCCTGCCAACAGCAAGTTCCAGCTGAAAGTGGCTGTCGACACCGCTTACCTGTGCGAATACCGCGGCTGAAACCACGGTTTTTTTAGCGCAACAAAAAATGCCCGTGTCCTTGGACACGGGCATTTTTCATTCCTGGCACGGCTATTCGAGGATCTCTACCGGCATGCCGACTTCGAGTCGGCCATTGCCATCGTTGACCAGGTTCTGGCCAAACATCGCGCCATCTGCTGTGGAACGGTACTTCTGCAAGGTCGCAAAGGGTTCGCGATCTACACTGCGTTCGCCGGTTTCCGGGTCGATGGTGGTCAGGATGCAGCGTGAGCACGGCTTGACCACGCGGAACTCGACCTCGCCGATACGAATGCGTTTCCAGCCATCCTCGGCGAAGGCTTCGCTGCCCTCGATCACCAGATTCGGTCGAAAACGCAGCATTTCCATCGGGCGGCCGACCTCCTGTGACAAATCCTCCAAAGACGCCTGACCGATCAACAACAGCGGGAAGCCATCGGCAAACGCCACCTGATCATCATCTTTGCCGAAGCCCGCCTGAGTGGTCCGTGCGCGGTCCAGCGGCACTTGCACCAGACGTGTCGGTTGACCGATGAACTTGCTGACCCAGGCCGCCGCCGCATCTCCGGCATCGGGAACACGCAAGGTGTCGCGCCAGATAGTCACGCCACGCAGTTCCGCGTCACTGCCGG
Source organism: Pseudomonas sp. C32 (assembly GCF_030417915.1). NCBI lineage: Bacteria > Pseudomonadati > Pseudomonadota > Gammaproteobacteria > Pseudomonadales > Pseudomonadaceae > Pseudomonas > Pseudomonas sp. C32. Next base: position 49,256 of record NZ_JAUHUK010000017.1, read on the forward strand.
GCAGCACCACGTTCATCGGTGAATGGCCGGGAGCACTGAGGGTCAAGCCGCCTTCGGCATTCCACAAGGCCGACAGCTGACTCATCTGCGCCACCGCCCGCTGGGTCAGGAAGCGCCCGCTGGACTCATCCACCAGCATCCAGCGTCGATCTCCGTCCAGCCCCAACTTGTCGAGACCAATCTGTTGCAGGGCTTCACCCCTGGCGGATTTCAACGGATAACGATAAAGCGCGCTTAAACGCAGCATAGCCGGCTCCCTGGATGGCAAAAAAGCCACCCTATACGAGCTTGCTCGACGAATCAAAGAGCAAAAACCTGAAGGAGCGAGCTTGCTCGCGATGGTGTATCAGTTACATCCCTGCCGGATGTGCCGACGCGATCGCGAGCAAGCTCGCTCCAACAGTGGTCGAGGACTTGATCAGGCCGGAACTTCGTCAAGCATCAGACGCTGACGCACCACGTCGACGAGTTTGTCCGGCTGGAATTTGGACAGGAAGTTATCGCAGCCGACTTTCTTCACCATCGAGTCGTTGAAACTGCCGGACAACGAGGTGTGCAGCACCACATACAGCCCACGCAGACGCGGATCGTTGCGGATTTCGGTGGTCAGGCGATAGCCGTCCATTTCCGGCATTTCCGCATCGGTGAAGACCATCAGCAGTTTGTCGGTCATGTCCACGCCGGTGTCCGCCCAGGCCTTGAGCATGTTCAACGCTTTCAGGCCGTCGCTGGCGATGTGCATTTTCACCCCCAACTGCCCCAGGGTGTCGCGCAACTGAGCCAGCGCCACGTTCGAGTCATCCACCAGCAACACTTCACGGCCCCGGGCGCGTTCCAGCACCGGATCGGCCAGTTTTTCGCGGGACACCTTGGCGTTGTACGGCACGATCTCGGCCAGGACCTTTTCCACATCGATGATTTCCACCAGCTGATCATCGACCTTGCTGATGGCCGTCAGGTAATGCTGGCGGCCGGCGCTGGTCGGCGGCGGCAGGATGGCTTCCCAGTTCATGTTGACGATACGGTCCACACCACCGACCAGGAATGCCTGCACCGAGCGGTTGTACTCGGTCACGATGATCGTGCTGCCGGGTCCCGGCACCAACGGACGCATGCCGATGGCCTGGGACAAGTCGATGACCGGCAGTGTCTGACCACGCAGATTGACCACGCCGCACACGAAAGGATGGCGCTGGGGCATCAGGGTCAACTTCGGCAACTGCAGGACTTCCTGCACTTTAAAGACGTTGATCGCGAACAACTGGCGTCCGGCGAGACGGAACATGAGAATTTCCAGGCGATTCTCACCCACCAGTTGCGTGCGTTGGTCTACCGTGTCGAGAATGCCGGCCATCGATGACTCCAGGTCTTGTTCGGATGAATTCACTTAAGGAAGGTTATCGGCAATGTTTGCCGTAGCTTGACCCCTCTAAAATGCCACGCCCAAGCATTGATGTCACATTAACATCATGCTTTACTGGCGCCGTGATTGACCTCTGTCACCTCCGCGCCCCACGACCATCATTTGTGCATTAGGTTCCGCTGCATAAGGGATTCCCCTAGCAACAATCAGGTGCAACCTGATATTCGCAATATCCAATTGCCATTAATGTGACGCCATTCTCATTGCATGAACGGAGTCAGGCTTTTGTGTGCGATCGCAGGTAAGTGGCCAACCACCCTCTCGTCCTTCTCAGGCTGCCTCCAGGCCGGTTCAAAACCGGACTCCTTTCTCGTCGGCACACACGACACCCCCCTCATTTTAATGACGTTGTGGAGATAATCATGCCGAACGACCGTAAAGAGTGGGCTCAACGGATCCCGGAGTTTCTTGTCGAGGCTGAAACGCTCCTGGGTAAAACCGAGGAATGCCTGAGTCATTTGCAACTGATCAGCAATGACAAGGATGCCATCGACTGCATGCTCAGCAACTTGCTCAAGCTGGCCAACAGGGCTGATGCGCTGGCGTTGGCTGCCGTGTCGGAGTTCTCACTGCACATCCATGGCCTGCTGAACCACGCACAGAATCACATGAGCCTGCATGACGAGGCCCTGAGCGCACTGAAAGACTGCCTGACCCTGATTGCCTGGCAACTTGAACTCATCGACCAGACCACAGGCCAGCTCAGTCTCGACGAATCTGAACAGACGACGTTGATCGAAGCCTTTGCCTTTCAGGTCGGACACAGCCAGTTTCAACTACCCGTCAACACCAGGCCATTCACGCGCGTGTCCTACCTGGAACGGCAAGCCTGAAATCATCAACCGATGCTGGGGCGCAATGTTTTAGTGGGCGCCGATATTGGCCTGTGCGGATGTCGCTTTTAAAACCTTCCTGCATAAGCGACTGTTTGTAACTAATCAGTCATTCTTTTAGCCAGTTACATTCTGTATTCCATCTAAGGTTTTGCCTGGCATTAACACTGGCATCGACCACACTTTGTCCATTATGGATCCATAAGCCAAAAGCCCCCTTTCCTGACTTCTGCATCGACCCCACGCGCGACCAACGATTTCTTAAGTGCTATTATGCCGTCCATTAGTTGACGCCAAATAATGGTAGTGTGCGTGCCGACTACACCGGCAAATCAGCTCAGGCTGATGCAAAAATAAAAAACACACCCGTTGAAGTCGACGCGTCACCAGACAAAACAGAGACTTGTCCAATTGGCTGGTCTGCCCGCAGCGAACATCCATTGGCTCCATCCGTTATGCACGCCAGCCTCAAGTCAATCGCCACGTGGCCACCCTCCGGAGAAAATGCCCGCAGGTTCACGTTGTTGCTATGCGCCTGCTCCACAGTCGGTAGTTTGTGGGCTTATAGCCTGTCCATTCGCTTGCCACTGGGTCTGTTGCTTCTCAACGTTGCCGCGCTGACCAGCGTCTGGGTGCAATACCGCCTCTCTCGCAAATCGATAAAATTCCAGCCCCAGGAACTGGCCGACCGCCTGCTGCAGGTTCAGGAAAACGAGCGTCACCGATTGAGCCGGGAATTGCATGACGACATTGGCCAACTGCTGACCGCCGCCAAACTGCAAAGTGACTGGCTCAAACGGCGGATGCCCGAAGAACTCCACGGGCAATGCTCCATCCTGTGCGACACGCTCGAAGAGACGCTGGCCAAAGTCCGTGATGTTTCGGCCATCCTCAATCCCCGGCAACTGGCCAGCCTTGGGCTGGAAGCCAGTCTGCGTGCGCACCTGCTCAAGACCCTGGCCAATACGCCGGTGCACTGGAGCCTGGAATGTCATCAGCGCCTGACCGGCATACCGGAAGAAATCGCCGTGGCGGCATTCCGTATCACCCAGGAAGCGGTCACCAACATCTTGCGGCATGCCCAAGCGAAAAATTTGCAGGTCTGCCTGCAACGTCAGCCCCAAGGCCTGATGCTACAAATCCGCGACGACGGTCTGGGGTTTTCTCCTGCCTCAGATCCCGGCCGTGAAGGTCAACGGGGTATGGCCGGAATGTCGGAACGGATCGATCAATTGGGCGGCACATTGACCGTTGCCAGCGAACCGGGCAAAGGTACTCAAATCGAAGCTCTCTTCCCCTGGGCGCCTCGTGCGCTTGAACGGGCCAGTTCGAATAAGGTTATGCATTGACTTGTAACTTACTTCTGGTGGATGACCACTCGCTGATCAGGGCTGGCGTGCGCGCTCTGGTAATGGATCTTCCCGGCTATGCCGTCATTGGTGAAGCCAATGACGGGTCGCAGTTGCTTGAGCTGGTCGAGCAATTGCTTCCGGATATTGTCTTGCTGGATATTTCCATGCGGCAGACCGGAGGCCTGGAATCCTTGCAGCAGCTCAAACGCGTCCGCCCGCAAAGCAAGGTGCTGATCCTGTCCATGCACACCGACCCGGCTGTCATCATGCAGGCACTGGAATCCGGCGCCCACGGTTACCTGCTCAAGGACACAACCGCCACCGAACTCGAGCATGCTCTGGAGGCTTTGCGTAACAACGAACGCTACCTGAGCCCGGCCATCGCTCACACGGTCATCAATCAGGCGCTCACCCGACACCAGAAAAACCAGCCGGAGCCTTCCGACTCGCACAACCTGACCGCGCGCCAGCTGGAAATCCTGCGACTGATCGTTCGCGGGAAATCCACCCGGGAGATCGCCAACGGCCTGGGCTTGAGCGTCAAGACCGTCGAGACCCATCGCTCGCAGATCATGAAACGCTTGCAGATCTACGACGTGGCAGGTCTGGTGCTGTTTGCAGTGCGTGAACAAATCATCAGCCTGGACGATTAACCTCTGCATTGGCGCTTAACAGCAGCGAGGTCTCAGGCAAATGCACAAGCAGCGCCGCTGGACGCACCGAAAACCGTAGGCTATTCCCTTCCAGTGGCTCACCGTCCAGGTTGATGTAAAGCCCTTCAGACACCTTGATCTCGATCCAGGGCAACCGGGCGCGAACGAACAGGCTGTCGATGCCGAACCCCTCGGTCAGCAGGTTCTTTAATGTGCCCACCACTTCCTGCGGTGCAGGCAAGATACTGATATCCAGTAATCCGTCATCCACCAGGGCTTCAGGACACAGCACCCGCCCTCCACCGGCCTGCCGTCCATTACCGATACCCAACGCCAACAGATCGCCTTGCCAGTGAAAGTCCGGTCCCTGCAACTCACCGTAAGCCGCATGCAGCTCGTTGAAGCGTGAAAGACCGGTAAACAGATAGGCCGCGCCACCGAGGATCTTTTTCAGTTCTTCCGAGGTGTTCGCCGTCACCTGACTGCCAAAGCCTCCCGTGGCCATGTTCAGAAATACCTGCCCATCGACCTCTCCCAGATCGATTGCACTCGGCGCAGACTCCAGAAGCTCCAGCGCCAAAGCGGGTTCAAGCGGGACGCCCGCCGCGCGCGCAAAATCGTTGGCAGTGCCCAGCGGCATCAGCACCAGGCTGGCCTGGGTCGGTTGCATTGCCATGGCTTCGGCGATATCACGCAAGGTGCCATCGCCGCCCCCCGCGATGATCTGCCGATAACCCGCCGCCAGTGCTTGCGTCACCATCCGCTGCGCGTCGCCGGCCTCCCAGGTCAAGCTAACCGCCAACTCCCAACCCTGTTCACGTTTGTTTGCGACAGCGGCACGCACCTCTTCGTTGAGCGCCTGCTTGCCATGCAGAATCAATAGCGCCTTGCGTTCGCTCATGCGGTGTTCCCCCGGAATGAATGCCATCTGGGAAATGTGACCTCGCCACACGCCATAAAAGTCGCCAGGTCGCGAATTAATTCCGGCGGGTAATTTTGTTCGGTATCACATTGCGGGATTTTTCTTACAAAACGTGAGGAATCGGCTCAATTGACCCAGAAAGAGGATTGGTTCACTTTGGGTCGGCGGTTTTCAGTCATCAGGACAAACACAAGGACGTGCCATTGCAAAACCAACACATCGGTTCATCGGTCATTCAGGTTATGGCGCTCGCAGAAAAACGTGCCGACCACCGGGCAGAGCCCAAAGACAGCGCAAAAGCCACTGGAGAAGTTGATATGGAACCTCGCGTCACCGAACTGGAAACACACCTCAAGTACATCCGCAGAGACATGGACGAAGTCCGGGGTGACGTCAAATCCATCAAGCATCGGCTTGCCTACTCGGCTGGAGGTACAGCGGTCGTCCTCGGGCTCCTCGGCTGGATTGCCAATAGTCGATTCGAGCAGGTCATTGCCCTGCTGCTGGCTCATTGACTCGCCATAAGTGCAAAGCCCGGCTCATTCGACCGGGCTTTGCATGTAGGGTGGAGCAGCCGTCAGCCCAATACTTCACTTAACGGAATGAAGTTCACGCTATCACCCTGAACCAAGGTGCGCCCCTCCAGCACCTCAACCAAACCATCGGCCCACGCGGCACTGCGCAGTACGCCGGAACTCTGGTTTCTATAGATAATTGCCCGACCGTTTTCTAGGCGTCCCCGTAGATACTCACGCCGGTTACCGGCCTGTGGCCAGTCAAACCCTGCGGGCACCTGCACGTTTAGCGGCTCAACGTCTTGCACGCCCTGTCGGCGCAGGAGGTAAGGCCTGGCCAGTAACGCGAAGGTCACCAGCGTCGATGCCGGATTGCCAGGCAGACCAATCACGGGCACGCCACGAAAATGCCCGAACGTCAGTGGTTTACCGGGTTTGATCGCAAGTTTCCACAGCGTTAATTCACCTTCTTCACGCAAGGCAATGCCCAAAAAGTCGGCCTCACCTACCGATACTCCGCCTGTCGAGAGAATCAGGTCGACATCCTTCAATTCCCCCAATCGGGCGCGAGTGGTTTCCAGATTATCCGGGAGAATGCCCGCATCAATGACTTCACAGCCCAAACGCTGCAACCAGCTGCAAAGCAATACCCGATTACTGTTATAGATCTGCCCCGGCCCCAACGCTTGTCCTGGCTCAATCAACTCGTCGCCAGTGGACAACACGGCAACGCGCACTTTTCGGATGACATCAAGCTCTGCACAGCCCAAGGAAGCCGCCAATCCTTGTTCGATTGGGCCCAAACGCGTGCCTGCCGACAGAATCAGCTCACCGACCGTGGTTTCCTGGCCTTGCGGACGGATGTTCTGGCCCGGAGTCATGACTTCGGTGAAGCGCACTCGCTCATCGGCCTGAACGTCGGCGTTTTCCTGCATTTCGACACAATCGGCGCCGGCGGGAACAGGTGCGCCCGTGAAGATTCGCGCACAGGTTCCAGGCTCCAGGGGAGCGGGAGCCTGGCCGGCAAAAATCTTCTGGCTGACGGTCAACGGTTCACCCGTCCAGTCCGCCATCCTCAGCGCATAACCGTCCATGGCACTGTTGGGCCAGGGCGGCAGGTCAAGCGTCGACAGTAAATCTTCAGCCAACACTCGACCCTGCGCCTGCGCCAACGGCAAGCGTTCACGCTCGAAAATTCTTGAGGCTTCAGCCATTTCAAGCAAGCGTGCCAATGCCGCTTCGACAGGCATCAGGCTGCCGGTCTTGCCCGGCTTACCCACGGGATTCACAAGGGGCAGCCTGTTTCAAATGCGTCACGAAATTGCACGGGCGATGCCGCGAATCCAGCTGTTCGCCAAGGATGCCATCCCACCCCGTGCGCACGGCATTGGTCGAGCCCGGCAAGCAGCAGACCAGCGTGCCATTGGCCAAACCGGCCAAAGCTCGGGACTGAACGGTCGAGGTGCCAATGTCGGCCACCGATATCTGACGGAACAGTTCACCGAAACCATCCACCTGCTTGTCCAGCAAGCAGCTCACTGCTTCCGGCGTACTGTCACGTCCGGTAAATCCGGTGCCGCCGGTAATCAGCACGACTTGCACGACATCGTCGGCAATCCAGTTGGCCACTTGCGCGCGAATTTTGTAGAGGTCATCTTTGAGCAATACACGGGCAGCAAGGTGATGGCCGGCAGCGGTCAATCGGTCGACAAAAACCTGGCCGGAAGTGTCGGTTTCCAGGGTGCGGGTATCACTGACAGTCAGTACGGCGATGTTCAGCGGTGCGAAAGGCACATCAGCCTTGGCTTTCATAGGCTCGTCCAGTTGTAGGAGAAACAGCCCGGTGTTATATCACAGCGCCCCCTTTTTGCGCCGCTCCCGTGGAGACCTGCCATGACCACCAATACACATTTGCCGCCCTGCTCCATTCTGCTTCTGGCAGGTGGCCGCGGCCAACGTATGGGTGGCCAGGACAAAGGGTTACTGGACTGGCACGGCGAGCCGCTGATTACCCACTTGCATGCCAAGACCCGCGGGATGACCGATGACCTGATCATCTCCTGCAACCGCAATCTGGAGAAGTACGCGCCCTACGCCGATCAGTTGGTCCATGACGATGAAAGGGATTTCCCCGGCCCTCTGGCGGGTATCCGTGCGGGTCTGAACGCGGCTCGCCATACTCATCTGCTGGTTATGCCCTGCGACGTGCCACGTGTAGATGCGGCGCTGCTCACCAGCATGCGCGAAACCGCCAACCTGCATCCGGACAAACCGCTGATGCTGCGTCATGGCGACCATTGGGAACCGTTGTTGTGCGTGATACCGGTGACGCTCAAGGCAGCGTTCGAAGAAGCCTGGAATCAAGGTGAACGCAGCCCGGGCCGACTGATGCGCAAGCTCGGTGCAACGGCGTTGCAATGCCCCGACAATGACCCTCGACTGGCCAACCTCAACACACCGGAACTGTTGAGCACCGACTACACTGTGTCAGACTGACACTATGTGAGGAACTTGCTCGTGCCGTTTACGTCTCAAGCTCGGTAACCAAAAGAATTCCCATTCGGAGACACACCCATGACACAACGGACCCTCGCCACTTTCATGCTTGCCCTCGGCCTTGCGACCCTTGCCGGTTGCGCATCGCCATCGGTGATCACCTTGAATGACGGTCGCGAAATCCAGGCCGTCGACGCGCCACAGTACGACGATGAAACTGGCTTCTACGAATTCGAACAGCTGGATGGCAAGCAAACACGCATCAACAAGGATCAGGTTCGTACCGTCAAGGAGCTGTAATCCAGGACGAGATATCAGATACAGAAAAGCCCGCTAGTCGCGTAATGCTGTTCACTTAAGCGGAGCAGCCTTACGGTCCACCGGAAACCGGGTCTTTGAGATCTTCACCGTCCTTGGCCTCAAAGGCCTCGGACGGTGATCCAGAAACATCCCTCCTACACCCGCCCTTAGCTCTGCCAACCGTCTTCCCGTTGCTGAAATCGGATTTGCCGCAGCCATCACGATCAGTTGAACGGCGATGTATTGGCAGGCTGGCTTGAAACGGATGCCTGCCTAGAAAGATCCAGCGCTGAGGCTACCCATTCAACAGGAATGTTTGAGTGAAGGTACTTAGATCAGAGAAGTTGAAAAGGTCGCCGAGGTCGAGCAGGTCTTGTTGAACAGACATAAAAAATCCGATACCAGAAGTCTGGTCTCGGATTTTCTAGGAAGCCCCGCGTGAGCTCAAATGCTTAAGTGAACAGCATTACGGCACGGGGCCGGGTTTTTGCTACTCGATACCGAGTTAGTGGTGTTTGTTTTTATGCTTGTGCTTGTGCTTATGGCCACCACCGGAATGGGAACTGCCATGATCATCGTCGTCGTTGCCCAGGTTATTGCCGACGCCACCACCCGCTGCACCGCCAAGGCCCGCACCAATGGTCGAACCCGTTGAGCCGCCGAGGCTGTTACCAATTATCGAGCCGCCTGCCGCACCTAAGCCACCGCCGATGGCTGCTTCGTTGCGACTGCCCTTATTCGCCCCGACTGCGCTCCCTGCCGCACCGCCGACACCGGCGCCGATGGCTGCGCCCGTGCTGCCGCCCAATTGGCCGCCGACGACGTTACCCAATGCACCACCCAGACCGCCGCCTACAGCAGCGGTGCCGTCATTGGCTGCCATTGCTCCTTGAGCCATCAACAGTCCAGCCACAAACGCGGACAGTGCCAAACGTTTAGTCTTTTTGCCGTTGTTAACCGGTGTCATAGGACGCCTCATGTTCTTCTGGGGTATATGGGCTTCGAGCCTTTGTTTAAAGAATCGTTCATAAAAGAAAAGGTCCGGCATTTACCCATTCTATCGGAATGTTTGAGTGAAGGTACTTAGATCAGAGAAGTTGAAAAGGTCGCCGAGGTCGAGCAGGTCTTGTTGAACAGACATAAAAAATCCGATACCAGAGGTCTGGTCTCGGATTTTCTAGGAAGCCCCGCGTGAGCTCAAATGCTTAAGTGAACAGCATTACGCTAGTCGCGGGCTTTTTCGTGTCTGGGGGAAATTGACCTGATCACCAATTCAGGATGATTTCACTCTCGAACGTTCTTTCCTGGCCTGTCACCGGATCGACGAACTTCAGCCCCTGCGCCAGCAGCTTCAGTGGATTGGCATAATCATCCTGCGCATCCTTGAGTACCACGGGGTAGAACGGGTCGTTGCAGATGCTGGCCCCCAAGGCCGTCATGTGCACCCGTAACTGGTGCTTCTTGCCAGTCACCGGATACAGGCCATAGCGCCACAGATCGCCGTGTTTCTCCCTGACCTCGACGGCTGTTTCGGTATTGCTGGCCCCCGGCCCTTCCTGCATGCGGAAGAACGGCTCGCCATCGACGAGTCGGCTTTTATGAACCAATGGGAAAGCATGTTCCGGCAATGCTCCGGCGATCGCCTCATAGCGTTTCTCGATTTGCCGTGTCGGAAACAATGACTGATACGCCGAACGACTCTGCGGGTTGGCAGAAAACAGCACCAGCCCTGCGGTATGCCGATCAATACGATGCAATGGCACCAGATGCGGATTATCCAGCCGACGGATCAGACGTCTGAGAAGTGTCTGCTCCACATATTCACCCGCCGGCGTCACCGGCAGAAAGTGTGGTTTGTCGGCCACGACCAGATGCTCGTCTGCGTACAGGATTGATTCGATGACCGGGATCGGTTTTTCGTCCGGGACTTCTCGAAAGTAGTGAATCCGCAAACCTTCCTTGTACGCCAGGTCGAGAGCGATCGGCAGGCCCTGCCCATCAAGGACGCGGCCACGAGCGATTCTGTCCAGCCATTGTTCGCGGCCGATGGCGCTGAAGTGCTCACACAGGCAATCGAGTACAGTCAGCCAGGAGCCCGGCGGCAGGTAAAGCGTGCTGGCCTGACTATGTGCCGCGGAAAAAGATGAAGTGGACATACGAACGCTCTAAACCTCAATGCAGAGCGGCATTATCCAACAGCGCCGAGGCCGAGCCTAGCGGAGAATCCTCATGCCGGAATCTGCTTCAGTGCCGCCGCCTCCGTGTACTCCTTGAGCCAGCGCAGCACATCGACCGCCTCCCAGCGAGCTGGGTCGTACAAGGCGTACAACAACCCCTGATAACCAACGACATCCAATTGCCGGTGATAGCCTGCGCGCTGGAACAACGCTTCGATTTCTGCAAAACAGGTGTTGAAATGGGTTTTATTGAAGGGCGTCTTGCCTTCGGTCACGAGGCCGTCCAGACGCAACTCCAGGACGGCCTCGTGCACGACCTCGGCGGACATCCGGTTCACGCTGCTCTTCAATTGTTCGACATTGACCACGATTCATCCCTCTCACACCCGGACCTGCCCGCTCAAACCTGAACATCAGGATCGGCAAGGCAGGCATTGCGAATAGCTGTATGCGCATACAGTATCCGAACAATACCCGTTAAGCCAAGGGGAACCATCGCAAAGTTCGACAGGCGGGAGCACCGCTAACGCAGAAATCGCCTAACGCAGGAACGCCACCACCTGATCGGCACTGAATGGCCAGCCAAGCTCAGCGCCGTTATCCACTCGTCGAAGTACCGGAATTCGCAAGCTGTACGCTGCGAACCACGTTTCGTCTTCAGCGATATCCACCAGTTCCACCAGCAGTCCGCGTTCGACGAACTCCATCAGCATGGCTTCGGCCACTTCGCAGAGATGACACCCTAGGGTGCCGAACAACTGACATTCAGGAAGCATGAGTGATCAACCAGAAAATTGAGTGATCATTCTAGGCTCGCTCCGAAAAACCGTCGAGCCATAGAACCCTGATCACAAGCGCCACAGGGCCGCTCAATCCAGACTCACGGCACCGATCTTGTGGATCGACAGGTCCGCGCCGTAATACTCCTCTTCCTGGCTCAGACGTAGTCCGGTCAACACCTTGATCACGCCATACACCGCGAATCCTCCGACCAGTGCCACCAGCACGCCCAGTGACGTGCCGATCAACTGGCTGATCATGCTCACTCCACCCAGCCCACCCAAGGCACTCTGGCCGAAAATGCCGCAGGCGATTCCGCCCCACGCGCCGCACAACCCGTGCAACGGCCACACGCCCAGTACGTCGTCAATGCGCCATTTGACTTGAGCGGCGGTAAAGCACCAGACGAACAGCGCGCCAGCGATTGCCCCCGTGACCAGCGCCCCCACAGGATGCATCAGATCGGAACCGGCACAGATCGCCACCAACCCCGCCAGCGGGCCGTTATGCAAAAAACCGGGGTCATTACGGCCGACGATCAGCGCGGCCATCGTGCCGCCGACCATGGCCATCAACGAATTCAGTGCCACCAGACCGCTGACCCCTTGCAGGGTTTGCGCGCTCATCACGTTGAAACCGAACCAGCCAACGATCAGGATCCACGAACCCAAGGCCAGAAACGGAATGCTCGATGGCGCGAACGCGACCAGGCGCCCATCCCGGTATCGGCCATTGCGCGGCCCGAGCAACAACACCGCCGCCAATGCCAGCCAACCGCCCATGGCATGAACCACGACTGAACCTGCGAAATCATGGAAACTGGCGCCAAACCGCTCAAACAGCCAGACTTGCAGCCCAAGGTTGCCGTTCCAGACCATGCCTTCAAAGAACGGATAAATGAACGCCACGATCAACACCGTTGCGCATAACTGCGGCACAAACCGCGCACGCTCGGCAATGCCGCCGGAAATGATCGCCGGGATCGCCGCCGCAAAGGTCAGCAGGAAGAAAAATTTCACGAGCCCGTAGCCGTGATCGGCGTTGAGTTCGGCCGCCGGGTGCATGAAGTTCACCCCATAAGAAATCCAATAGCCTATAAAGAAATAGGCAAGGGTCGACACGGCGAAGTCGCTGAGGATTTTCGACAGCGCATTGACCTGGTTCTTTTGTCGGACCGTCCCGACTTCCAGGAAGGCAAAACCGGCGTGCATGGCCAGGACCATGACCGCGCCGATCAGAATAAACAGGGTATTGGAGCTATGGATCAGGCTGTCCACAGCGCTTTGCAGATTTTCCATGGGTTGGCAGACCTTATGGTAAGAAAAAGCACCAAAGCAGTTCGCGTGGGCTGTCCATGCACCAAGTTGCAGCTTCGAAGATCAGTTCGCCGCATCGGTTGAACCGATTTGGCGCACGAGTGGTGTCAAGGCAAACACGTCCCGAACACTTGCACGACGTTTTGAATATTGGTGTTACGGTTCTACCGAAATCCTGCCCGGCATTAGCGCAGGGCTCAGAATGACGCACCATGACATAGCAAAAGTTGTACCAGTCATTTGTACTGAACCTTCGCCGAAGGCTCATACTCGAACGCTTCAGAACGCCACCTATATGGAGATCACCCATGGCCAGCACCAAGGCAAAGACTGCTCAAGAAATCCTGATGACCGACTTCCAGACGCTGGTCAGCGACACGGAACGGCTGCTGGAACATACCGCGACCCTGGCCGGTGATCAGGCTGATGAGTTGCGCGAGCAGATCCACGACAGTCTGTTGCGCGCCCGCGAAACCTTGAAACTGACCGAAGACTCCCTGCGCGAACGCGGCCAGGCTGCTGTCAGCGCGACTGAAGAGTATGTCCAGGCCAACCCATGGCAATCCGTCGGGATCGCGGCGGGTGTGGGTTTCCTGATCGGCCTGCTGGCCAGCCGCCGCTGATATGGCTATCGATGAAGCCGGCTCGTCTGCGACGGGCACAAGCTCGCGGCGCCTGGGTGCCGCATTCCTCGGATTGCTGCACAGCCATGTCGAACTGTTCGGCATTGAACTGCAGGAACAAAAGGCCCGTACCGTAAGCCTGTTGCTGTTCGCAGGCCTGGCGCTGGTGTTTGCGTTGCTGTTGCTGGTAGGGCTGTCGGCTCTGGTGATGATCCTTTTCTGGGACACCTATCGTCTGCCAGCCATCATCGGGCTCTGCGTGTTCTACGCACTCGCGGCGATCTTTTGCGGGATACGCCTGAAATCGGCGATTTACGATGAGTCCTCACCCTTCCATGGCACGCTTGAAGAGCTGGCCAATGATCGGGAGCGCCTGCTGCCATGAGCCTGCCTGAATTGCCACGCAACAGCTCACGCGCGCAAATGCGCAAGGCACTGATTCGCCTGCGCATGGAAATGCATCGCCAGGAAATCCGTCACGAATCCCGGCAACTGCTGCAACCCCTGCAGCGTGTGCGAGGGATGACGCAGAACCTGCAGGAGGGTTTAGGTATCAAACACGCGCCGCTTTGGGGTGTGGCCGCTATCACCTTGCTGGGTTTTCTAACCGGCAAGGGCGCAAAAAACGGCGGTGGCATCGCTAGCCTCACCCGACTGGTCCGGCTCGGCACCACGCTGGCTCCGTTGATCAAACTGATCCTGCAGGGCTCGTCGCGAAAAAACTGATCAGTCGTTTTTTTGGCAATAACGGGATGCCTTTCTCTATCGAGGGAGGCAATCCTGCGCTCCGATCCAATGGCAAATACCTACTGCTCATCGATATCGATGCTGCCGGGCTTTCGTTCCGCTTGCAGGTCCCCGCGCGAAACGGGAAGCTAGGCTATCAGTCACGCAACGGAGAGACCCCGCCTTGGATTGGCATACCCTGCTTACCCGCGAACGCCTCGGAAAACCGCTGCACAGCCCTGAAGAACTCGGCCGCAGTCCTTTTCACAAAGATCACGACCGCATCATTTTCTCGGGCGCGTTCCGCCGCCTCGGACGCAAGACCCAGGTCCATCCGGTCACCAGCAACGACCATATTCATACGCGCCTGACCCATTCGCTGGAAGTCAGTTGTGTGGGGCGCTCTTTGGGCATGCGGGTTGGCGAAACCATTCGCAGCACCCTGCCCGACTGGTGCGAACCGAGCGATCTGGGCATGGTGGTGCAATCGGCCTGTCTGGCCCATGACATTGGCAATCCGCCGTTTGGCCACTCCGGTGAGGACGCCATCCGCCATTGGTTTCAACAAGCCGCCGGCCGTGGCTGGCTGGACGCAATGAGCGAAACCGAACGCAACGACTTCCTGAATTTCGAAGGCAACGCGCAAGGCTTTCGGGTACTGACGCAACTGGAGTATCACCAGTTCGACGGCGGCACACGCCTGACCTATGCGACGCTGGGCACCTACCTGAAGTATCCATGGACGGCGAAGCACGCAGATTCGTTGGGCTACAAGAAGCACAAATTCGGCTGCTATCAGAGCGAGCTGCCACTGCTGGAGCAGATCGCCCATAAACTCGGTCTGCCGCAACTGGAGGATCAACGCTGGGCACGCCACCCGTTGGTGTACCTGATGGAAGCCGCCGATGACATCTGCTACGCATTGATCGACCTGGAAGACGGTCTGGAAATGGAGTTGCTGGAGTACGCCGAGGTCGAGTCCCTGTTGCTCAACCTGGTCGGCGATGATCTGCCAGAAACCTATCGCCAGCTCGGCCCCAACGATTCACGGCGACGCAAACTGGCGATCCTGCGCGGCAAGGCCATTGAACACCTGACCAATGCGGCAGCCCGCGCCTTTGTGGAGCAACAAGAGGCGTTGTTGGCCGGTACGCTTGCAGGTGATCTGGTTGAGCACATGCATGGCCCCGCCAAGCGTTGTGTCCTGAATGCCAAGGACATGGCGCGCAAGAAAATTTTCCAGGACAAGCGCAAAACCCTCCATGAGATCGGCGCCTATACCACCCTGGAAATCCTGCTCAATGCCTTCTGCGGTGCGGCGCTGGAACAGCACAATGGTCGAACGCCGTCCTTTAAAAGCCGTCGTATCCTCGACTTGCTGGGCAACAATGCACCCGATCCCCACGGTCCATTGCATACGTCATTTCTGCGCATGATCGATTTCATCGCCGGCATGACCGACAGCTACGCCAGTGACATGGCACTGGAAATGACCGGTCGCTCCAGCCACTGATCGTGTATCGGTTGATCAGCCATTTCGCCACCCGATATGGCTGATCCCCCCTTCCAAACCCAAGTGCACTCAAGGCTCACGGAATCGCCCTACAGCACACGCTGAGCAAACTGATCGCCAGGTCTGTGTTTATCACGGAACAATCTATATCCCTCTGCTCGACAGATGAAGAGTGTTCCATGGCCAAAGACGATCTACGCATTCTCCTGGTGGAAGACCACCCCTTCCAGCTCAGAGCGACTCAATACTTGCTTGAAAGTTATGGCTTCACCCAACTAACCGCCACGGACAGCGCCAAAGGCGCCGTGGATGAAATGCTCGGAGCCGTGCAACCTTTCGACATTCTGTTATGTGATCAATGTTTACCTGACCTGACAGGTCTTGATCTGGTGCAGTTCGCCAGTCACCGTGGAATGATCAGACAGGCCATTCTTCTGAGCAGCCTGACCTCTATCGAACTGGACGGGCTGGAAAAAAAAGCGACTCAATACGGATTGCCATTATTGGGATACCTGACAAAACCGTTGAAACAAACAGAATTCAGAAACTTGTTGACCTTGGCATCTCTATAAAAAAGCATCAAAAAACCAGATAAACACGCTTTATAAAACTTACGAAAAAAGACATCAGGGACCACAACTAAACAGCTTGATCTTTCAAGATATCTTATAAAAAAACCAATCATCGCGTAGTCCGATTCTCTTTCATACGTAGGACTTATCCTATATTGCTGCTACAGCTCAGTCAGTTCATACGTGACCCAAACTATCTGAGCTAAGGTGCGCGCTTTATTTGAGCTCGCATGGGATTTGATTATGAACTCCGTTTTTATTGTCGACGACCACCCCGTCATCCGCCTTGCCGTTCGAATGTTACTGGAACACGAAGGTTTCAAAGTTGTCGGCGAAACTGACAACGGGGTCGATGCCATGCAGATGGTTCGCGAATGCATGCCTGACCTGGTGATTCTCGACATCAGCATTCCCAAGCTGGATGGCCTGGAAGTGCTTTCCCGTTTCAACGCCATGAGTACTCCAATTAAAACACTGGTACTGACAGCACAATGCCCAACACTTTTCGGTATCCGTTGCATGCAGTCAGGAGCCTCCGGATATGTGTGTAAACAAGAGGACCTGAGTGAGTTGGTCAGTGCGATAAAAGCGGTCCTGTCAGGTTACAACTACTTCCCAAGCGAAGCTCTGAATCCCGTTCGTGGCGATGATGAGCGTTGCGCAGAACTGGAACTTTTCAAATCAGTGAATGACCGGGAGCTGATGGTTCTGCAACTTTTTGCACAAGGGCGCACCAACAAGGAAATTGCCAAAGGTATGTTCCTGAGTAACAAGACCGTCAGCACCTATAAAAAACGACTCATGCAAAAACTCAAGGCCCAATCTCTGGTTGAACTCATCGAGATGGCAAAACGTAACGCACTTGTGTGAGAACCTGGATGCCCAGTCGTTTAAAGGATTATTTGATACGGGTGATAGCGGGTTTATGCCTCAGCGCTTCAGTGTCCGCGGCACAGACCAGTGAGAACTACACGTTGCTCAGTCGTTCAAAGGCCGGGCATGTGGAAGTTCGACTGGATGAATCACAACAGCAATGGCTCAAACAGAAGCGTGAACTGAGCCTCGGAACATCCGCCCCGGATTATCCACCCTTTGACCTGACCACCAGCCGTCACGACTACGAAGGGTATACCGCTGATTACGCCGGCATCCTGGGCAAGGTAACCGGATTGCCCATCAAGGTTCAGCGCTTCGAATCCCGAGGCGCGGCAATCGCGGCGCTCGAGAACGGCGAAGTGGATCTGCTCGGCACCGCCAATGGATTCGAAGCGGGCCATGCCGACATCGTCCTGTCCACGCCCTATGCCGTAGACCAACCCGTCCTGGTGACCCGCGAAGGCGAAACCCGGTCCCTGACCGAAGGTCTTGCGGGTCTGCGGTTGAGCATGGTGTACCACTACTTACCGCTGTCGGAGGTCAAGGCCTTGTACCCCAAGGCAATTATCACGTCGTATCCTTCTTACCAGAATGCGATCAACGCCGTAGCCTTCGACCAGGCAGACGTTTTCCTGGGCGATACCATTTCAACCCATTACATGATCAACAAGGGCTACCTGAACAATATCCGCATGGCCAACTTCGGCAAACATGAAGCCCATGGGTTCAGCTTTGCCGTACGCAAGAATCAGCCGGAATTGCTCGGCATCATCAACACGCTGATCGCGGCCATCCCCGCCAGCGAACGGGAAAACATCGCCAAACGCTGGAGCGCGGGCAGTGACATTCTCCTGACGGACCAAAAGCTGCAACTGACCGACCGTGAAGAGCGCTGGCTGACGCAACATCCAATCGTACGTGTAGTGGTCAATGAAGCCTTTGCTCCGCTGACGTTTTTTGACAGTGACGGCAAGTTTCGCGGCGTCACGGCGGACCTGCTCGAATTGATCCGGCTTCGCACCGGTTTGCGCTTTGATATCCGTCGCAGCCGAAGCGATGAAGAGATGATCGAACAAATCAAAGACAACCAGGCCGATGTGATCGCCGCCCTGCTCCCCAGCAGCCAACGCCAAACCACGCTTAACTTTACCCGCCCGTTTCTTGAAAACTCCTACGTCCTGTTAACCCGTAAAGCCGCCGGCAGCCCGACCAACCTTTCGCAACTGGGTGACAAGCGTCTGGCCATTGCCCGTGGCAATCCGCTCATGAGTTACCTGCGCAAGGAGTTTCCCCGTATCAAACTGATCGAAACCCCGGACACGTTCAGTGCCGTGGAAATGCTGGCCGAGGGGCAGGCCGAAGGGGCGGTGAACTCGCTGATCATTGCCAACTATTTCATCTCGTCACAACTGTTCGAACACACATTGCAGATCAGTACCACCATCGGCACCGAACAGGCTGCGTTTTCCCTCGCCACCGCGACGGACGCCAAGGAGCTGAACGCCATCCTCGAAAAGGCCCTGTTGAGCATCGCACCCGAAGAGCTGGGCATCATCAACAGCCGCTGGCGGGGTTATTCAGCCTCCTCGCAAAGCACCTGGCGCAACTATCACCGGCTGTTCTATCAGATTGTCATCGGTGCGGGCGTGTTGTTGCTGATTTCCGTTGCCTGGAATGACTACATGCGACGCCAGATCAAACAGCGCAAAGCCGCCGAGCGCGCACTGAGCGACCAGTTCGAGTTCATGCGGTCGCTGGTCAATGGCACCCCTCACCCCATTTACGTACGCGATCGCCAGGGCCTGCTGCAAAGCTGCAACGACAGCTACCTGCAAGCGTTCAGCGCCAAACGCGAAGACGTCATTGGCAAAAGCGTCATGCACGGCAACATCAGCAATGTGTTCGAAGCCCGGGAGTTTCAGGCCGACTACCAGTGTGTCGTTGCCGAAGGACGACCGTTGATTGTCGATCGCGAGCTGCACATCGGTGGCCGGCGGTTGACGATTTATCACTGGATACTTCCCTACCGGGATTCGCGCGGTGAAGTGCAAGGCATCATCGGAGGCTGGATCGATATCAGTGAGCGGCGACAACTGTTCGATGACCTACGGTGTGCAAAAGAGCGTGCCGATGACGCGAACCGCGCCAAAAGCACGTTTCTGGCAACGATGAGCCATGAAATACGTACGCCGATGAATGCGATCATCGGCATGCTCGAATTGACCCTCAAGCGCATAGACCAGCGGCACCCGGATCGCCCGGCCATCGATGTCGCGTACAACTCGGCGAAGGATTTGCTGGATCTGATCGGCGACATTCTCGACATCGCCCGGATTGAATCCGGGCACCTGAGCCTGAGCCCGGAGCGTGTCAATCCCGGGGAACTCGTGGCGTCGGTGGTGCGGATTTTCGAAGGTCTGGCTCGACAGAAGAAGCTTGAGCTTTCACTGGCGTTCCATCCGACCAGTCCGGCAGTCGATGTTCTGCTCGACCCTTTGCGCTTCAAGCAAGTGCTGTCGAACCTGATCAGTAATGCCATCAAGTTTACGGAGCAGGGCCAGGTCAAAGTGATCGTCGAACTGCACGCCACTGCGAAGCCCGATCAGGTGCTGCTGCGTTTACATGTCCAAGACAGTGGCATCGGCATTACCGATCAGGATCAACAGCGCCTGTTCGA
This sequence comes from Pseudomonas sp. C32, assembly GCF_030417915.1. Taxonomy (NCBI): domain Bacteria; kingdom Pseudomonadati; phylum Pseudomonadota; class Gammaproteobacteria; order Pseudomonadales; family Pseudomonadaceae; genus Pseudomonas; species Pseudomonas sp. C32. Next base: position 69,010 of record NZ_JAUHUK010000017.1, read on the forward strand.
ACCTTTCGCCCAGGCCGACAACGCCGCACAGTCTGCCAGGGGAGGCGCCGGGCTGGGCCTGGTGATCAGCCGAAATCTGTGCGAAATGATGGGCGGCACCCTGCAACTGAGCAGTCAGCCTGGCGTCGGAACCCAGGTCGAAGTATCGCTCCTGCTTGATTCACAGCCTATGCAGCATGTACCGCCAGTGGCCGAGGTAAAAATCAATGTCGCCAAAGCCCCGTTGAATGTATTGGTGGTCGATGATCACTCGGCCAATCGCTTGCTCATGTGCCAGCAGCTGGAGTTTCTCGGGCATCGGTACAGCGTCGCGATGGATGGCCGGGAAGGATTCGAGGTGTGGAACGGCGGGCCGTATGATCTGGTGATTGCCGATTGCAACATGCCTGTCATGAGCGGCTACGAGCTGGCCCGCGCCATTCGTCAGCATGAGCGCCAACACCGGCGTCCTCCCTGCACCATTCTTGGCTTCACCGCCAACGCCCAGCCCGAAGAAACACAACGCTGTAAACAAGCCGGAATGGATGACTGTCTGTTCAAGCCCCTCAGTCTGAATGCCTTGAGTCAATGGGTTGAGGGGGTTACACCGGGCATCGGCAAGCCGGCATTCAGTCTGCAGGGGTTACACCTGCTGACGGGAGGCAACCCGGCGCTGGACAGGCGCTTGCTGACCGAACTGCTGGACAGCAATCGTCAGGACCTGCAAACACTGCAGTCGCTCTCACCGCCTGGGGACACACAGGCATTGCTCGACATCGCCCACAAAATCAAAGGCGCTGCCCGCATCGTACAAGCCTCCCGCTTGATCGAAAGCTGCGAGGCGCTCGAAGCCGCCTGCCATGGGGCTTTCAATGATGAAGAAATAGCCAAATACAGAAAAACCCTTGAGCGCGCCATGGTAGAGCTGGAGCACGTATTACAGCAGCAAATCAGCCAAAACGACGAAAGCAGAATGACTGAGCCTTAACTATGCTTGATCGCTGAGCAGTGCGTTAACCCTCCTGGAGAGCCTGCAATGCCTAGCCCACTGCACCCGGACCCACGCAGGTTTTCGCTGCACGTCCATATCAGCGTGATGTTCACCTTCCTGCTGTTGCTGACCGGGGTGGTGCTGGGCATCTTCAATTATCGGCAAACCACACAAATCATCCTTTCCAGCAGTGAAAAACTCTTCAATCGCATCGAGCAGGATGTCCGGCTGGACCTGCACGCCACTTATGAACCGATTCGTCAACTGTTGAGCCTGCTGGCGACCAACCCGGCGAGTCAGGCGCCTGACCTGGAACAACGCCTGGCGCTGCTCAAACCGTTCAGCCAGTCCCTCAAGGACAATCCCGATCTGGCCTCGCTGTACCTGGGTTATGGCAATGGTGATTTTTTCATGGTTCGCCCGCTGCGCAACCAGCCTCTGAAAAACCTGCTCAAGGCCCCCGAGACAGCGGACTATCAGGTGTGGAGCATCGAGCATGACAACAACGGTCAGCCCCGTTCGCAATCGTTATTCTTCGATCAACATCTGACCTTGCTCAGCCGCCAGGACAACCCAGGCGACACTTACGATCCACGCAGCCGCGCCTGGTTTACCAACGCCAGCAGTGCCGAGAATCAAATTACCACCGAGCCTTATATCTTTTTCTCCACCCATGACATCGGCACGACGCTGGCCCGCCGCAGCGGCGATAACGCGGTCATAGGCGCTGACCTGACCCTGGCCGAACTCAGCGCAACCCTGGCCAAGCATGTCGTGACCCCCAACACTGAAATCGTGCTGTTCGATGCCGAGGGCAATGCCATCGCCTACCCCGACAGCCGCAAGCTGATCATCGCCGATCAGACCGCCCGTCTCGCCAAGGCTGCCGACCTGAGCCCCAGTCTTGGCGCCCTGCTCAAAAGCCCTCCCCAAGGCAATCGCCTGAACGCCGATGGCCGGCAATGGATCGTGGCCCGCAGCAGCATGCAGGAAGGCGGGCCCAATGGACTGCAATTGGCACTGCTGGTGCCCGAGGACGAGTTGCTCGTCGACGCCTACCGCATGCGCTGGCAAGGCACCCTGATTACGCTCGCAACGTTATTGTTGTGTTTGCCTTTGGGATGGCTGACATCAAGAGTTCTGGTCAAACCCCTACGGGCATTGGTGCAGGAAGCCGATGCGATTCGCAGTTTCGACTTCAATTTTCCGGCTTCCCGTCGCTCTCCGGTGCTCGAAGTGGACCAGCTCAGCGTGTCGATGGCGCGTATGAAAGACACGTTGGCCAGTTTCTTCCAGATCACTGACAGCCTGAGCGCTGAAACCCGTTTTGCACCGTTGCTGCAGCGGGTGCTGTTCGAAACCGTGAAAATCGGCCAGGCCCAGGCCGGGCTGATTTACCTGCGCGAAGGTGACGGGGATCGCATGGAACCCCAAGGGTTGGTACTCAATAACAGCGCCGAGGACTGGTCGTCTTTCGACATCGGAGGGCACTCGCTACAGGACTCACAAAGCCCTCAATGGATGCACCAGTTGGCAACGGTCGACAATATCGTCAGCAGTCTCGGGTTCGAACAGGCGGGGGATTTGCAGAAGGTGATGCTCGCACTGGAATGTCCGCGGGTTCACCTGATCGGTATCCGTCTGCACAATCGGCATAACGAAACCGTGGGTCTGCTGGTCTTTCTTTTGCCCGACAGCGGCAGCCAGAATGACCTGGAAAAACTCAAACCGGACCGCATCGCGTTTCTCCAGGCGGTGTCCGGCGCGGCCGCCGTCAGTATTGAAAGCCAGCGCCTGCAAGCCCGGCAGAAGCAGCTGCTGGATGCTTTCATTCAATTACTGGCCGGCGCGATCGACGCCAAAAGCCCCTACACGGGCGGTCATTGCCAGCGCGTGCCGGAACTGACGCTGATGCTCGCCCAAGCGGCGGCCGCCAGCCAGGCGCCGGCCTTCAAAAGCTATCAACCCACCGAAGATGATTGGGAAGCGCTGCACATCGCCGCCTGGCTGCACGATTGCGGCAAGGTCACCACGCCGGAATACGTTGTCGACAAGGCCACGAAACTGGAAACCCTGAACGACCGCATCCACGAAGTCCGCACCCGTTTCGAGGTGCTCAAACGCGATGTCTGGATCAAGTATTGGCAAGCCATTGCCCAGGGAAACGATGAACAGCAGCTAGCGCAGCAGCGCGATGCCGACCTGGCCGGACTGGATGATGATTTCGCCTTCGTCGCCCGCTGCAATCTCGGTGGCGAAGCCATGGCCGAAGCGGACTTGCAGCGCTTGCGCACGTTGGCCCAACGGACCTGGCGTCGAACCCTGGATGACCGGCTAGGTGTGTCCTGGGAAGAAAACCGGCGCCAGGCCCGAACACCCGCGCCCTCCCTGCCCGTCGATGAAGCGTTGCTGGCGGACAAACCTGAACACCTGTTCGAGCGCGCTGACAGCGAACGAATCCCGGACGATAACCCCTGGGGGTTCAAACTCGATGTACCGACCTGCAAATACAATCGGGGCGAGCTGTATAACCTGAGCATTGTCCGGGGCACGCTGACGAGCGAGGAGCGTTACATCATCAATCACCACATGGTGCAGACGATTCTGATGCTCAACCACCTGCCCTTCCCCGGCCACCTGCGCACCGTCGCGGAACTGGCTGGCGGTCACCATGAAAAAATGGACGGCACCGGTTATCCAAAACGCCTGAAGCGCGAAGACATGAGCCTGCCGGCACGGATGATGGCGATTGCCGATATTTTCGAGGCGCTGACCGCCGCCGATCGTCCCTACAAGAAAGCCAAGACCTTGAGCGAAGCGCTGGGGATCATGGCCTTCATGTGCCGTGATGCTCACATCGATCCCGAACTGTTCGGGCTGTTCATCGACGCACACATCTATTTGCAGTACGCCCAGCGCTTTCTCGATCCCCAGCAAATCGATACCGTGGACACGGCAGGCTTGCTGGCCAAGGCTGGTTTGACCGGTTGATCAGCAGTCGGTGAGGCGCAGGAAAATCGCTGCCAACTGTTCGATGCCTTTCTGATCCTGCGCAGTGAAGCGCGCCAGTTTCGGGCTATCGAGGTCAAGCACGCCGATCAATCGACCATCCTTGACCAGCGGCACAACCAGCTCACTGTTCGATGCACTGTCGCAGGCAATGTGCCCGGGAAACGCGTGCACGTCTTCCACCAACTGGGTTTGCAAGGTCGCCGCTGCCGCCCCGCACACACCACGGCCGAACGGAATTCGCACGCAGGCGATCTGCCCCTGGAATGGGCCAAGCACCAGTTCTTCGTTGCGATTGAGATAGAAGCCGGCCCAGTTCAGGTCATCGAGCTGATTGAACAGAAACGCCGAGAACTGCGCGGCATTGGCGATGAAATCCCGCTCGTCCGCCAGCAAAGACTCCAGTTGCGCATGCAACATGCCGTAACCTTCGAGGCCCTGGCCGCTCTTTTGTAAATCGATCATGCCTTGTGCTCCAACAACTTCAGCCCAACCCAATAACGGGCAAATTGATACGCGCAACGTCCATTGCGGTTGCCGCGGCCAGTGGCCCAACGCACGGCCAGGATGTCCAGTTCTTCGGTGCGCTGCCACGCCAGGCCCGACTTGTCGGCCAACTGACCGATCCAGTGCTCGACGACGTTGAGAAAGTGGTCTTGGGTAAACGGGTAGAACGACAACCACAACCCAAACCGGTCCGACAGCGCGATCTTGTCTTCCACCGCCTCGCTGGGATGCAGTTCACCGTCGACGCGTTTCCAGTTTTCGTTATCGCTTTCCTTTTCCGGCACCAGGTGGCGACGGTTGGACGTGGCGTACAACAGCACGTTATCCGGTGCCTGTTCCAGCGAGCCATCGAGTACACTTTTCAGCACCCGGTAGTCACCCTCGCCTGACTCGAACGACAGGTCATCGCAAAACAGCACGAAACGCTGGGGCAATTTGGCGATCTGTTCGACCACACGAGGCAGATCCGCCAGGTGATCGCGCTCGATCTCGATCAAACGCAGACCGGCGTTGGCGTGCTCGGCCAGCAAGGCACGCACCAGCGATGATTTACCCGTACCACGCGAGCCCCACAGCAATGCGTGGTTGGCGGGCATGCCATCCAGGAATTGTTGGGTATTTCGGCCCAGCTGTTCGACTTGCCGATCGACGCCGATCAGGTCGGACAGACGCATGTCGAGACTGACTTCCAACGGTAACAAAAAGCCGCTGCGCCCCTCTCGTTGCCAGCGCGCGGCCAGACATTGAGTCCAGTCAATGGCTGACCGGGGGGCCGGCAACAACGGTTCGATACGGGCCAGAACGGCATCGGCACGTTCAAGAAAAGCATTCAATCGGGAATCCACGACTTCTCCTCGGGCACGTTCACAGTAATGATGGCAATAGAACGACGAAAAACAGCGTCCGGTGAGCGACTTACCCGGTTGTATCAGGCACGCAAGAACATCGGTCGCCAGGCATGATCGACTATGCTGAGCAGCGAAAAGAAAAGGAAGTGGCCCATCCGCCCATGGATATCAAATTCACCCACCGGCTCTCGTACAAACAAGCACGGCTTACCGTGCTGGTCGGTTTCATTCTGGGCACGCTGCTCAGCCTTGTACAAATAGGCATCGATTATGCCAGCGAAGACGCCTCCATCAATCGTGAAATCCTGTCTTTGCTGGAAATCAGCCACAACCCGGCCTCGCGAATCGCCTATAACATCGACGCCGAACTCGCCAAGGAACTCACCCAGGGCCTGTTGCGCTCACCGGCAATCATTGGCGCCAAGCTGACCGATAACAACGGCACCGTGCTGGCCAACATCAAGCGCCCGGCCATGGAGAGCAGCTATCGGGTGATCAGCGACTACCTGTTCGGTGCCAACCGACGCTTCGAGGATCGCCTTTATCTGGGTCAATTCCCGAATGAATCCCTCGGTACGTTGCGGCTCGATGTCGACACCTACCCCTTCGGCAACCGGTTCCTGCGTCGAGCAGAAGTCACGCTGCTCAATGGCTTTGCGCGCAGCCTGATCCTGACGGGCATCCTGCTGGCGCTCTTCTATGTGATGTTGACCAAACCGCTGGTACGGGTGATTCGCGAACTCAGCATCCGTGATCCGCGCAGCCCGGAACCCACGACGCTGGAGTGTCCTGCGGGGCATGCCAAAGATGAAATCGGCGTGCTGGTCAAGGTTGCCAACCGGCAATTCAATAATATCGCCACCGAAATCCAGCAGCGGCGCAACGCCGAAAACCGCCTGACCGATTACCTCGGCCAACTGGAAAACATCGTCTCGGCCCGCACCACCGAACTCAAGGCCATCAATGCCCGGCTCAGCCAGTCCAATCAGGAACTGGAAATCGCCCGCAGCACGGCACTGGATATGGCCGAAGCGCGCTCGGTGTTCCTGGCCAACATGAGCCACGAAATCCGCACGCCCCTCAACGGGTTGCTGGGCATGATTGCCCTGTCCCTCGACGGACCGCTCACTGCCGAACAACAGCAACAACTGTCCATCGCCCATGACTCGGGCAAAGTCCTGGTGGAACTGCTCAACGATATTCTTGATTTGTCGAAATTCGATGCCGGCCAGCTCGAACTCGAAAACATCCCGTTTGATCTCGGCTCACTGATCGAAGACACCGCCAACCTGTTGTCACAGAACGCCGCGCCAAGCGTCGAGCTGACCTGCCTGATCGATCCGCATTTCCCGGCGCTGGTGCTCGGCGATCCGACCCGCGTTCGGCAGATCGTCAGTAACCTTCTTTCCAATGCCCTCAAATTCACCCGCTTCGGTCGAGTCGACGTGCGCCTGTCGGCATTCGAAGGCGGAGTCAGAATCGAAGTCTGCGACACCGGCATCGGTATCCCTCAGGACGCCCAGTTCAAGATTTTCCAGCCGTTCACCCAGGCCGGTGCCGGCATCACTCGGCAATTCGGCGGCACGGGATTGGGCTTGGCGTTGACCTACAACCTCTGCGAAGCCATGCAGGGACGCCTGACGATCAGCTCCGAGGCGGGTTTTGGCAGCCAGTTTTGCGCGATTCTGCCGTTACCCAGTCACACACGCTCGATTGAGCCCGCACCACTCCAAGGCAAGGTCATTGCGATCACTGCCGCCAGCAGTGGCCTGGCAGAGCTGCTGAGTACCGTGTTGCCGGCCTGGGGACTCGAATTTCAGCGGCGCTCCATCGATGACCCGCTGATCGGCGTCGAACTCGACATCCTGATCACCGACTGCCCCGAATGCCTGTTCAACCTGCGCCCGACCGTTACCGCTCCGATTCTGCTGGTGACCGCCTACGGTAACTTCATGCCCAGCGAAGAGGTCAGCGCACTCGCTCCACTGCAGCAACAGGCACGGCCCCTGGCACGCACTGCGCTGTACCAGTCCTTGCAACGAATCCTGCAACCGGAACACTCCACACTCAACAAGGCTCGTCCCGACACACTGAACCTCCTGCGGCGCGGGCGCGTGCTGCTCGTGGAGGACAATCCGGTCAATCAGCTGGTGGCCAAGGGCATGCTCGGCAAACTCGGCTGTGAGGTGGTGACCGCCACCCACGGGGCCGAGGCGCTGGATCATCTGGAGCTGCGGGATTTCGATCTGGTCCTGATGGACTGCAACATGCCGGTGATGGACGGCTATGAAGCCAGTCGGCATATCCGCCGCAGCGGACGTTGGCCACATCTGCCTATTGTTGCGCTGACGGCCAACGCCATGTCCGAAGAACGCGAACGTTGCCGTGCGGCAGGCATGAGCGACTATCTGGCCAAACCCTTCAGGCGCGAGGAGCTGGCCGCCCTGTTGGATTTATGGATCCCCACTATGACAGCGCCTTGATTTGCCCCAGCAGTTGGTCCAGACCATTGCGCAAGTCATTCAAGCGGTCCAGATCCACCCCGCTGTCGCATAACAGCCGAGCCTTGAGCGGTCCGACCTGTTCACGCAAGGCCTGCCCGGCTGGAGACAGGCTCAGATGCACCTCACGCTCGTCCCGCGCCGAACGCTGGCGCTGGACCAATTGCAGTTGCTCGAGGCGCTTGAGCAACGGCGTCAGCGTGCCGGAATCCAGGGCCAGTCGCTCGCCCAACGCCTTGACGGTGGGCTGCTGCGGCGCGGCTTCCTGCCACTCCCACAACACCAGCATCGCCAGGTATTGCGGGTACGTCAGGCCCAATTGATCGAGCATCGGCTTGTAGGCGCGAATCACCGCCCGGGACGCGGCGTACAGCTTGAAGCAGAGCTGGCTGTCGAGTTTCAGGGAATCGGCGGACAAGGTATTCATTTGAGCAGGGCTTCGATCTCGCGGGTCAGGTCCTGCGGTTTGGTTGCCGGAGCGAAGCGCTTGACCAGTTTCCCGTCCTTGCCGATCAGAAACTTGGTGAAGTTCCACTTGATCCCTTGGGAACCCAACAGACCCGGCGCACGTTTTTTCAACTGCACAAACAGCGGATGGGCATCAGAGCCGTTGACATCGATCTTTTTGAACAGCGGAAAACTGACACCGAAGTTCAGCTCGCAGAACTCGGAAATCGCCCCTTCGTTGCCCGGTTCCTGCTTGCCGAACTGGTTGCAGGGAAAACCGAGTACCACCAGACCTTGATCCTTGTAGGTCTGCCACAGCTCTTCCAGACCTTTGTACTGCGGGGTAAAGCCGCATTTACTGGCGGTATTGACCACCAACACAGCTTTGCCGGCGAAATCCGCCAGGGTCTTTTGCTCACCCTTGATGGTGGTGCAAGGAATGCTCAGCAGATTGTCGCTCATGGTTCAGGTTTCCGATTGGAAGGACGATGCACAAAAATAGCGAGCAATTGAATTGTGTGCAATTTAAATAATTGATCTGTCCCATGCTTTTTTACTGTAGGAGCTGGCTTGCCAGCGAAGAGGCCCTCAAATACTGCATCGCATTTAAGGGCGCCATCGCTGGCAAGCCAGCTCCTACAGGGGAATAGCGAGGCGTCGCATTACGAGCGCGGTACCAGGTCCAGGCACACCGAGTTGATGCAATAACGCAGTCCGGTCGGCGGAGGACCGTCCGGGAACACATGCCCCAGGTGGGCATCGCATTTGGCGCAAACCACTTCGGTGCGGATCATGCCGTGGCTGACATCGCGGATCTCGGTCATCGCATTGTCGCCGATCGGCGCGTAGAAGCTCGGCCAGCCGCAGCCGGAATCAAATTTGGTTTGGGAGTCGAACAGTGGCTCGTTGCAGCAAATGCAGTGGTACACACCGTCTGTCTTGGTGGCGTTGTATTTGCCGGAGAATGGTCGTTCGGTGCCTTTTAGACGGCACACGTTGTATTGCTCTGGATCGAGCATTGCTTTCCATTCTTCCTGGGTTTTTTCCAACTTTTCCATCATCACACCTCTGCAGCTGAAAAAGCCCGATCTGTACCTTTTCCACTGATCGGGCGGCACGTATGATTGCGCCTCGTCAAAGCCCAGTCTGGCAGCCAGACCACGCGCATTCAAACGGTTTTATGGGTGCTGCATCTCAAGGCGTCAGGCCTGTGTGAATACGCAGGATTCCCAGTACGGCTGTTCACTCGCCGCCTGGATCGTTCATTTTCGGGAACACATCGCCATGCAGGTCAGCAAATCGAACAAGCTCGCCAACGTCTGCTACGACATTCGCGGCCCAGTGCTCAAGCACGCCAAACGCCTGGAAGAGGAAGGCCATCGCATCCTCAAGCTGAACATCGGCAACCCTGCGCCTTTTGGTTTCGAAGCGCCGGATGAAATCCTCCAGGACGTGATCCGCAATTTGCCGACGGCACAAGGCTACAGCGACTCCAAGGGCCTGTTCAGCGCGCGCAAGGCCGTCATGCAGTACTACCAGCAAAAGCAGGTGGAAGGCGTCGGCATTGAAGACATCTATCTGGGTAACGGCGTTTCCGAACTGATCGTGATGTCGATGCAGGCCCTGCTCAACAACGGCGACGAAGTGCTGGTCCCGGCGCCTGACTATCCGCTGTGGACTGCTGCGGTGAGCCTGTCCGGCGGTAATCCGGTGCATTATCTGTGCGACGAGCAAGCCAACTGGTGGCCGGACCTGGCGGACATCAAGGCCAAGATCACCCCGAACACCAAGGCGCTGGTAATCATCAACCCGAACAACCCGACCGGTGCCGTGTACTCGAAGGAAGTGTTGCTGGGCATGCTGGAGCTGGCCCGCCAGCACAATCTGGTGGTGTTCTCCGACGAGATCTACGACAAGATTCTCTACGACGATGCCGTGCACATCTGCACCGCCTCTCTGGCGCCGGACTTGCTGTGCCTGACCTTCAACGGTCTGTCCAAGTCTTACCGCGTGGCCGGCTTCCGCTCCGGCTGGATCGCCATTTCCGGCCCGAAACACCACGCCCAGAGCTACATCGAAGGCATCGACATGCTGGCCAACATGCGCCTGTGTGCCAACGTACCGAGCCAGCACGCGATCCAGACCGCACTCGGTGGCTATCAGAGCATCAATGACCTGGTGCTGCCGCAGGGCCGCCTGCTGGAGCAACGCAACCGCACCTGGGAGTTGCTCAACGACATTCCGGGCGTGAGCTGCGTCAAGCCGATGGGCGCGCTGTATGCATTCCCGCGCATCGACCCGAAAGTTTGCCCGATCCACAACGACGAGAAATTCGTTCTGGACCTGCTGCTTTCCGAGAAGCTGCTGGTGGTGCAAGGCACTGCGTTCAACTGGCCATGGCCGGACCACTTCCGTGTCGTGACCCTGCCACGGGTGGACGACCTGGACATGGCCATCGGGCGTATCGGCAACTTCCTCAAGTCCTATCGCCAGTAAGCGGTCTGTTCACCGTGTGACACACGTCGCACGGTGATTCATTCAGCAACACTTGCTGACGCGCTGTCATTCACTGCTGCAGCTACCCTCAACCGATAACGTCGTACCTTCCTGTGTCTAACGACTCCGGGGTTCGTGACGTCAATTGACTTACAAACACTTCCGTCTTTCACCTCGGAAATGTCCTGCAAACAGCTAAGCTGTTGTCGTAGGACACAGTTTGAAATAGTCACCCGGTTGAATACCCCGGTGCAGCACCTTATATACCCCGCAGTACGCTACATCTTTAGCTCAAGGAGATTTCTACAACCATGATGCGCATCCTGCTGTTTTTGGCCACTAACCTGGCGGTCGTGCTGATTGCCAGCATCACCCTGAGCCTTTTCGGCTTCAACGGGTTCATGGCGGCCAATGGGGTTGATCTCAACCTCAATCAGCTGCTGATTTTCTGTGCGGTCTTTGGTTTCGCAGGTTCGCTGTTCTCGCTGTTCATCTCCAAGTGGATGGCGAAAATGAGCACCAGCACCCAGATCATCACCCAGCCACGCACTCGTCATGAGCAATGGCTGCTGCAAACCGTCGAGCAACTGTCCCGCGAAGCCGGGATCAAGATGCCCGAAGTCGGTATCTTCCCGGCCTACGAGGCGAACGCCTTCGCCACTGGCTGGAACAAGAACGACGCGTTGGTCGCGGTCAGCCAGGGTTTGCTCGAGCGATTCTCGCCGGACGAAGTGAAAGCCGTTCTGGCTCACGAAATCGGCCACGTTGCCAATGGCGACATGGTCACCCTGGCGCTGATCCAGGGCGTGGTGAACACCTTCGTGATGTTCTTCGCACGGATCATCGGCAACTTCGTCGACAAAGTGATCTTCAAGAACGAAGAAGGCCAGGGCATTGCCTACTACGTGGCGACCATCTTCGCCGAACTTGTTCTGGGCATCCTCGCCAGCTCCATCGTCATGTGGTTCTCGCGCAAGCGTGAGTTCCGCGCCGACGAGGCCGGTGCAAACCTGGCCGGTACTGCCGCGATGATCGGCGCCCTGCAACGCCTGCGCGCCGAACAGGGGCTGCCGGTGCACATGCCGGACACCCTGAATGCCTTTGGCATCAACGGTGGCATCAAGCAAGGCTTTGCCCGCATGTTCATGAGCCACCCGCCGCTGGAAGAGCGTATCGACGCTCTGGCACGTCGTCGGGGCTAACAGTCGTTGTACAAATAGAAAAGGCCCGCAGTGATGCGGGCCTTTTTTTGTTTGCTGATCATTGGGGTGTTTGTGAGGGCCTCATCGCGAGCAAGCTTGCTCCTACATGGGATCCGTGAAAACCGCAGAACCCTTGTGGGAGCAAGCTTGCTCGCGATGAAGCCAGCAAAAACAATACGCCTCTACCGACTGGAAACCCGATACACCCGCTCCTCAAGCCGCGTGACACCCGCCTCCAGAAACTTCCCGCTCTCGCTCAACACATCCTGATCTTCCAGAATCTTCAGCGCCCACGAGTCCCCGAACAACCGCTGTACCTCATCATCGAGTACAGCGAACGGCGGGCCGGGCATTTGCGTCTGGTCATAGTCCAGGGTAATCACCAGGCCATGGGACTCCTTCGGCAGTATCCGCTTCAAATGAACGGCATAGCGCTCTCGCATTTCTGTCGGCAGCGCGATCAAGGCGGCGCGGTCATACAGCGCCGTGCAATCGGCAACATCGCCGGCCGTCAGCTCGAAGAAATCACCGCACCACAGCTCGATGGAGCCTGCCCGATAAACCTTGAACGGACCCTGCTCGCTGACGGCCGGATCAAAGCCATGTTCGCTGAAAAATTCCTCAATGGCCTTTTCCGACAGTTCGACCCCCAGGACCTCATGACCTTGGTGGGCGAGCCACAGCAAATCCAGGCTCTTCCCACATAACGGCACCAACACGCGTGCGCCTTCTTCAAGGCTTAACGCTGGCCAGAACCGCTTCAGATGAGGGTTCACCTGCGGCAGATGAAAGCCGATCTGGTTCGATGCCCACTTCTTGTGCCAAAACTCCGGCTGCATAAATAACCCCGAAAATTCGATCAAAACACCCTAAAACTTATATTAGATTTAGATCAATGACTGATTGAAGATGGTGACATCTTAACTCTCAGGAGCGCTTTCATGTTCCCCAGCCTTTACATATCCCATGGCTCCCCCATGCTGGCCCTCGAACCAGGCGCCAGCGGACCGGCCCTCGCGCGTCTTGCCGCCGAGATGCCAAAACCCAAGGCCATCGTGATTGTTTCTGCGCACTGGGAAAGCCATGAGCTGCTGGTCAGCGCAAATCCGCAACCTGAAACCTGGCATGACTTCGGCGGTTTCCCAAAAGCCTTGTTCGACGTGCAGTACCCGGCACTGGGGGACCCGTCGTTGGCCGCAGAGGTTGTGGAGCTGTTGAGGTCCAATGACCTTGCCGCGCGCCTCGACAGCCAGCGACCGTTCGACCATGGCGTCTGGGTCCCCTTGTCGTTGATGTATCCGCAGGCGGATATCCCGATTGTTCAGGTTTCCCTGCCCACCCGTGGCGGTCCTGCCCTGCAAACCCGCGTCGGGCATGCCTTGGCCAGTCTTCGCGAACATGGCGTGCTTTTGATCGGCTCGGGCAGCATTACCCACAATCTGCGGGAGCTCGACTGGCACGCCGGCCCGGAAAGCGTCGAGCCCTGGGCACAATCCTTCCGTGACTGGATGATTGAGAAACTGGCGGCGAACGATGAAGCCGCATTGCATGACTATCGCCAACAGGCACCGAATGCAGTGCGAAATCATCCGAGTGATGAACACCTGCTGCCGCTGTACTTTGCTCGCGCTGCCGGTGGCGACTTCAGCTTTGCGCATCAAGGGTTCACCTTGGGAGCACTTGGCATGGACATCTATCGCTTCGGCTAGCGATCTTTTTCCAGGCAAAAAAAATCCCCGAACCAGTCGGGGATTTTTTATGTTCGATCAATCAGCCCGAGAGCGGATCAATCTTCGCGGTAGCGACGCAGCTTCAACTGCTTACCGGCAACGCGAGTGTCCTTCAGCTTGGTCAGCAACTTCTCCAGACCATCTTCCGGCAGCTCGACGAGGCTGAAGCTGTCACGCACCTGGATGCGACCGATCGCTTCACGTGCCAGACCACCTTCGTTGAGGATGGCGCCCAGCAGGTTCTTGGCAGCGATACCGTCACGCGCACCCAGCGCGGTACGGCAACGTGCACGACCTTCACCCAGTGGCATCGGAGCGCGACGCTCGCGGTCACCACGCTCAGGACGATCACCGGAACGCTCTGGACGATCGCCACGCGGTGCGTTGTTCGGCACCAGTGGACGCTCTTTCTCGATAGCGGCCAGGTTCAGCGCTTGACCGTTGGTAGCCTTGCGCAGCAGGGCTGCGGCCAGGGCACGTGGGCTGCAACCGATGTCGGCGGTCAGGCGATCAAGCAGATCACCGTGGGTCGATTCGGCTTCAGCCACCAGCGGCGACAGGCTGTTGGTCAGTTTCTTGATGCGCGCATCCAGAACGGCTTGAGCGTCCGGCAGGCGAACTTCAGCAACCTTCTGACCGGTTACACGCTCGATCACTTGCAGCATGCGGCGCTCACGTGGAGTCACCAGCAGCAGTGCACGACCTTCGCGACCGGCACGGCCGGTACGGCCGATACGGTGAACGTAGGACTCTGGGTCGTACGGCATGTCAACGTTGAACACGTGAGTGATGCGCGGAACGTCCAGACCACGAGCAGCAACGTCGGTCGCCACAACGATGTCCAGACGGCCATCCTTGAGGGAGTCGATCACGCGCTCACGCTGGTTCTGGGCGATGTCACCGTTCAGCGCAGCGGCTTTGTAGCCTTTGGCTTCCAGGGCGCTGGCCAGATCCAGGGTCGCTTGCTTGGTGCGCACGAACATGATCAGGGCGTCGAAATCTTCCACTTCCAGCAAGCTGAGAACGGCCGAAGTCTTCTGGTCAGCGTGAACCAACAGGTGAGCCTGTTCGATCGCGGTAACGGTCTGGGTCTTGGTCTGGATCTTCACGTGTTGCGGATCGCGCAGGTGGCGTTCGGCAATGGCACGGATCGACTGCGGCAAGGTGGCCGAGAACAATACGGTCTGACGGGTTGCAGGCAGCGCCTTGAAGATAACTTCCAGGTCGTCCATGAAGCCCAGCTTGAGCATTTCGTCGGCTTCGTCGAGAACCAGGTGGTTCACGGTCGCCAGTACTTTTTCGTCGCGACGCAGGTGATCGCACAGACGGCCCGGAGTGGCGACAACGATCTGTGCGCCATTACGGATTGCTTTCAATTGTGGGCCCATCGGCGCGCCGCCGTAGACAGCCACAACAGTTACGCCCGGCATTTGCTTGGCATAGGTTTCGAAAGCGGTTGCAACTTGTAGCGCCAACTCACGAGTTGGGGCCAGGATCAGGGCTTGCGGCTCGCGCTTTGCAGGATCGATGCGATGCAGGATCGGCAGGGCGAACGCAGCGGTTTTACCCGTACCGGTTTGCGCCTGACCAATCATGTCGTGACCGGCCATGATGATCGGGATCGATTGCTGCTGAATAGCCGAAGGCTCTTCGTAGCCGGTCGCGATGACGGCTGCAAGAATATTCGGATTAAGATTAAAAGCGGCGAAGCCGCCGGTTTCCTGGGTCATGGGTCTGCCTCTAAGTGCATCCGCAAAGACCCATGCTCCAAAGCTGCGCGTGCCGTGTTGAGACTCAAGAGTCGCCCTGGCAGCTTTGTCGGCGGGGATTTGCGAAAACGAATGAATGAAAAGAATCGTCAAGGAAGAGTCCGCGGGGCGGACGTGCAGCCGAAGCTGGCTTCGGGGAATTGCGCTACCTAAACGCGGCCCGGTTAAAGGCCGGCGCGCACTATACCGGAATTAGCCCGAAAAGGGAGCTTTTTTTATCAGAAATGCGCCGAATACACCTTTGTGTCACCGGCTTTGCGGATTATCGCTCGACCGTCTACTTTTCAAAGGGCCCGGCCTTGCGGGTGATGGCGCTAAAACGGTTCACCCCATGCCGTGCAGACCGCCGGTCTGACACGCCTTTCCCGCCCCGAGGACCGCTCCATGAATCAGCCTTGCTCCAGTCGCGTCAGCCGTGAACGGCGCGGTCATGTATTCCTGATCGGCCTGGACAGGGTGGCCAAGCGCAATGCCTTTGATCTCGACCTGCTCAATGAACTGAGCCTGGCCTACGGCGAGTTTGAAGCCGACACCGAAGCGCGGGTGGCCGTGGTGTTCGGCCATGGAGAGCACTTTACTGCCGGGCTCGATCTGGTGGATGCCAGCGTGACACTGGCCGAAGGCTGGCAGGTACCACCCGGCGGTTGTGATCCGTGGGGCGTGTTCGCGGGTCCGCGGGTCAATAAACCGGTGATTGTTGCAGCACAAGGCTACTGCCTGACCATCGGCATCGAATTGATGCTGGCGGCCGACATCAACCTGTGCGCCAGCAACACCCGGTTCGCACAGATGGAAGTGCAGCGCGGCATTTTCCCGTTCGGCGGCGCCACCCTGCGACTGCATCAAGTCGCTGGCTGGGGCAATGCGATGCGTTGGCTGCTGACCGGCGATGAGTTCGATGCCCACGATGCGCTGCACCTGGGCTTGGTGCAGGAAGTCATGGCCAGTGAAGATCTGCTGCCCCGGGCGATTGAACTGGCCGAGCGCATTGCCCGGCAGGCACCGCTTGGCGTTCAGGCCACGCTGATGTCGGCACGGCAGGCGCGCTATGAAGGTGAAACCGCTGCGGCGCAGGGGTTGCCGCCGCTGGTGAAGAAATTGATGGCCAGCGAGGATGCCCGGGAGGGTGTGCGATCAATGGTTGAGCGGCGGCCCGGAGTCTTCAAAGGTCACTGACACACCCTTTGTGGCGAGGGGGCTTGCCCCCTCGCCACAGCAATTTTTCTAACTTTCAAGTGGCCGGGCGAATGCTCTTGATCAACGACTGCAACGAATACCCCAGCAGTGGCGCCAGCGCTTCGGCACGAGCCGTCAGGCCTTGCATGTCCAGCTCCTGATCCAGTTCGGACGGTACGATCAGAATCACATTGCCCTCCTTCACCGGCAGCTCCCAATAGTGGCGGTGATACAACCCGCGCAGCAATGCGGCGCCCAACGGTTTGCCATCGTCGGTGGCCCACTGGTTGATCACCAGCCAGCCACCGGGATTCAGGCGTTTCTGGCAGTTTTCCAGAAAGCTCCAGGCCAAATGCCCGACACCAGGACCGACGTCGGTGTAGAGGTCGACAAAAATCAGGTCCGCCGGCTCTGCGGTATCGAGCAATTCCAGCGCATCGCCCACCCGGATATACAGGCGCGGATCGTCATCCAGCCCCAGGTACTCGATAGCCAAACGCGGGACGTCGGGGCGCAACTCGATGGCCTCGACATCTTCCAGCGGCAGGAACTTGAGGCAGGCCTGGGTCAGCGTACCCGCACCAAGACCGAGGAACAGTGCGCTTTCCGGTTGCTCATGGCACAGCGCGCCAATCAGCATCGCCCGGGTGTAGTCGTATTCGAGCCAGCTCGGATCGGCCGTAAACACACAGCTTTGCTCGATGGCATCACCGAATTCGAGAAAACGGTAATCAGCCACCTCCAGCACGCGAATCACACCAAACTCGTCCTGCACCTCGGCGAGCAAATGCTCGACGCGCTCCTCAGTCATTTCGTCTCCTGATCGTCACCGGACCCGGCGACGCGATGCGCCGCAACATGAAGCGGCAAAGGCGCGATTGTCCGCGAAGCGACGGGAACAGGTCACGCACTAATTGCTGATAACATGGACGTCCGAGCGTAAAACACTAGAGATGATGATGAGCCAACCCTGGAGTCCTGACAGCTGGCGCGCCCTGCCGATCCAGCAACAACCTCAATATCCCGACGCTGCGCATCTGCAGCAGGTCGAGCAAACGCTGGCCAGCTATCCGCCGCTGGTGTTTGCCGGTGAAGCCCGGGAATTGCGTCGTCAGTTTGCCGAGGTGACTCAGGGTCGCGCGTTCCTGTTGCAGGGCGGTGATTGCGCCGAGAGTTTCGCCGAATTCTCCGCGGCGAAGATCCGCGACACCTTCAAGGTGTTGCTGCAAATGGCGATTGTCATGACGTTTGCGGCCGGTTGCCCGGTGGTTAAGGTCGGGCGCATGGCGGGGCAGTTCGCCAAGCCGCGTTCGGCCAACGACGAAACCATCGATGGCGTGACCCTGCCCGCCTACCGTGGCGATATCGTCAACGGCATCGGTTTCGACGAGAAAAGCCGCGTGCCGGACCCGGAGCGCCTGCTTCAGTCGTATCACCAATCCACCGCCACCCTGAACCTGTTGCGCGCCTTCGCCCAGGGCGGGTTTGCTGATTTGCATCAGGTGCACAAGTGGAACCTGGACTTCATTGCCAACTCGGCCCTGGCGGAAAAGTACAGCCATCTGGCCGACCGCATCGATGAAACCCTGGCATTCATGCGCGCTTGTGGCATGGACACTTCGCCACAACTGCGCGAAACCAGTTTCTTTACCGCCCACGAAGCGCTGCTGCTGAACTACGAAGAAGCCTTCGTGCGTCGCGACAGCCTGACCAACGATTATTACGACTGCTCGGCGCACATGCTGTGGATCGGCGACCGCACCCGTCAGCTCGACGGCGCCCACGTCGAATTCCTGCGCGGGGTGAACAATCCGATCGGGGTCAAAGTCGGCCCGAGCATGAACCCGGACGACCTGATTCGTCTGATCGACGTGCTCAACCCGGACAACGACCCGGGCCGCCTGAACCTGATTGCGCGGATGGGCGCGAACAAGGTCGGCGATCACTTGCCACAGCTGATCCGTGCGGTACAGCGCGAAGGCAAGCAAGTGCTGTGGAGTTCGGACCCGATGCACGGCAACACCATCAAGGCCAGCAGCGGCTACAAGACCCGCGATTTCGCGCAGATCCTGGGTGAAGTGAAGCAGTTCTTCCAGGTCCACGAAGCGGAAGGCACCTATGCCGGCGGTATCCACATCGAGATGACCGGGCAAAACGTCACCGAGTGCATTGGCGGTGCGCGACCGATTACCGAAGATGGGTTGTCGGATCGCTACCACACCCATTGCGACCCGCGGATGAATGCCGATCAGTCGCTGGAACTGGCGTTTTTGATTGCCGAAACCTTGAAGCAGGTTCGACGCTAAATCGCGTCGCACTTATCGCCGGCAAGCCAGCTCCTACAGGAATGTGCAACCCCTTGTAGGAGCTGGCTTGCCAGCGATGGCGTCAACTCAGTCACCATCAACCTGTGCCAATGCAACCCGTAACCTGTCCGCACTCGCCCGCGGGCAATTCAACTGAACCTGCGCCAACCCCAGCCAATCCGCCATCTGCCGCAGATTGACCGCCAGCGCCAGCATCCCCTCGTCATCCAGCCCCGACGTTTCCTCATGCACCGCGTGCACCGCCAATCGCCCCGCCGCCCTCTCCGCACGCAGATCAACCCGTGCAGCAATCCGTTCGTTGTGCAAAAACGGCAAGACGTAATAGCCGTAGACCCGCTTGTCCTGCGGCGTGTAAATCTCCAGCCGATAGCGAAAGTCGAACAGACGCTCCGTCCGGCTGCGCTCCCAGATCAGCGAATCGAAAGGTGACAGCAATGCACTGGCCTCGACCTTGCGCGGCACCTTGGGCTCGGGCAGGCAATAGGCCGGTTGCTTCCAGCCCTGAACTTCACAGGTGAGCAACTCGCCCGCCTCGACCAACTCCGCCAGACGCGGACGACTGTCCGCGGGATTGAGTCGAAAGTAGTCGCGCAGGTCCTTTTCCGTGCCGACGCCCAACGCGGTCGCTGCATGCAGCAACAGTCCACGCTGCGCTTCGGCTTCATTCAGAGGCGGTTGCGCAAGGATCGCCGAAGGAATCACCCGCTCCGGCAAATCATAAAGTCGTTCGAATCCGCGACGCCCGGCCACAGTTACCTCGCCAGCGGCGAACAACCATTCCAGTGCATGCTTTTCCGCGCTCCAGTCCCACCATGGTCCGGCCCGCTCCTGACGGGTCGACAGGCTGCCAGCCCCCAGCGCGCCCTGCTCCTCGACCGAAGCCAGCACCCGACGAATCGTGTCTTGCTGTTCATGACCAAAGCGCGCCAATTGCTGATAAATGTCTTCGCCACGGCTCGCGCGCTGCATGCGCCAGCGCATCAACGGGTACATCGACAGAGGCAGCAACGAAGCTTCATGCCCCCAATACTCGAACAACGTACGACGGCGACCCTGACTCCAGGCAGCCTGATCGAGCAAATCGGATGAGTAATTGCCGAGGCGGGAAAACAGCGGAAGGTAGTGCGAACGCACCAACGCATTGACTGAATCGATCTGCAAGATGCCCAGCCGTTCGATCAGGCGATTGAGCGCAACAGCCTTGATCGTCGCTGGCGACTGGCGCCCGTTGAACCCTTGGGCGGCCAGCGCCAGACGCCGAGCCTGTTTGAGGGTAAAGGACAATGTTGCGGGCATGGGCATCTCCTTGTCTGCTCGCAACCTACCTCACCGGTAAGGGGTTTGTGTAGCGTGGCTCCCATCATTTATGCATCGGGTCATTCCAGAACGGCTTGATCGACTCGCTCTCCACATCCGCACGACTCATGCCGATGTCCTTGAGTGCCTCGTCGCTCAGGCTCGCCAGCAATTCGCGCTCGCGATGCAGTTCGTACCAGCGGCTGACCTTGTGCAGCAGATCGGAGATCAGGTGAACCGAATGGTGTTCCGTGCCTTGAAACTCATGTTGACCTTTCATCTTGTTGCCCTCCGTTTGGATGGCTCCAGTCTCGCGCCGGGTCTAAGATCAATCCAACGAATGTTTCTGATGTCACATATCTCGGAGATTGATGAATGTCGGCCTACCCGAGTATCGATACCGACGTATTGCGCACCTTCGTCGCGATTGCCGACCAGGGTGGTTTTACCCGTGCCGGTGAACTGGTCAATCGCACCCAGTCGGCGGTGAGCATGCAGATGAAGCGGCTGGAAGAGGATGTGCTGCAACGCCAGTTGTTCCAGCGTGACGGGCGGCAAGTGCGCCTGACCGCCGAAGGTCAGGTGCTGCTCGGTTATGCGCGGCGCATCCTCAAGCTGCACAGCGAGGTGTTCAATACGCTGCGCGAGCCGGACATGGTCGGCATGGTGCGCATCGGTACGCCGGACGATTATGTGATGCGTTTCCTGCCGGGGATTTTGCGGCAGTTTGCCCAGTCCTATCCGCTGATCCAGATCGAAGTGCACTGCGAATCCTCGAAACAACTGCTGATGCGGCAGGACCTCGACCTGTCCATCGTTACCCGCGAGCCGGGCAATGAAATCGGTCAGTTGTTGCGCAAGGAGCGTTTTGTCTGGGCCGAGGCGCAGTGCTACAGCGCCCACGAACAGACGCCGTTGCCTCTGGCGATGTTCAACAGCGATTGTTTCTGCCGCTTGTGGGCCTGCAATGCCCTTGATGCCCAAGGGCGCGATTACCGCGTGGCGTACAACAGCGACAGCCTGTCGGCGATCATGGCAGTAGTCAGTGCTGGCCTCGCGGTCACAGCGCAACTGGAAAGCCTGATCACCCCGGACATGCGCATTCTCGGTAAAGCCGAGGATCTGCCGATATTGCCAGAAGCCAGCATCATGCTGGTGCGCAACCTGCACAACCCGTCACCGATTACCGAGTGCCTGGCCGAGCACATCATCGAAGGCTTCAAACTTTAAACGCGAGCATCACCGCGCAAAACACCAGGAAGCCACAGAACAGCCCGCGCAGCAGTCGCTCCGGCAGCGCGTGGGCGATTTTCACGCCCCAACTGATGCTCATCAGGCCTCCAATCGCCAAGGGCACGCCAATCAGCCAGTCGACCTGGTGGTGCACGGCGTACGTCACCAGCGTGACGCCCGTGCTGGGCAGCGCCAATGCCAGCGACAGCCCCTGCGCCACCACCTGACTGGTGCCGAACACACTGGTCAGTACCGGCGTCGCCACCACCGCCCCGCCCACACCAAACAATCCGCCCATCACACCGGATGCAGCGCCCAGCACACCCAGCCATGGCCACGAATAGTTCATCTGCGAAGCGCCGGGCGCACTGGCGGTGAACATTCGCAGCAGGTTGTAGACCGATAGCGCCACCAGGAACGCAACGAAACCGATCCGCATGGTTTGCGCATCGATGCCCACCGCCCAGATCGACCCCAGCCAGGCAAAGCAGAATCCCATGCTCGCCAACGGCAAAGCGTGGCGCAGTTCAATGCGGTTGCGCTGGTGATAGCGCCACAACGCGAGCATCACGTTCGGCACCACCATCACCAGCGCTGTGCCTTGGGCGATCTGCTGATCGAGGCCGAACAGTACGCCCAGCAGCGGTATGGCGATCAACCCGCCGCCAATGCCGAACAATCCACCCAGCGTGCCCAGGGCTGCGCCAAAAACCAGATACATCAAAAATTCAATCACAGGCGATTTTCCTTTGCATCACGCCGTTCATCCTACGCAGTTGATTCTGCTGCGCAAACATCAAGTAACACCTCGGCTTTGCGGGACTCGCATCAACGCTGGGCCAGAATTATCTGGCGCATTAAAGATTTGGCCGCTAGATTCCAAGGATCACTGAACAAGGCTTTGACATGACCACCGAGCGCATCACACCGGATAACTGCGACCACCTGTTGCTGGACAACCAGGTCTGCTTCGCCCTGCATTCCACGTCGCTGATGATGACCAAGGTCTATAAACCGCTGCTGCAAGCACTGGGCCTGACCTATCCGCAGTACTTGGCAATGATGGTGCTGTGGGAACGGGACGGTTTGACCGTGAGCGAAATCAGCTCGCGCCTGCTGACCGATCCAGGCTCACTCACGCCACTGCTCAAACGCCTGGAAGCTGAAGGCTTGCTCAGCCGCACACGCAGCCGGGAAGATGAACGGGTGGTGATTGTTGAACTCACGGAAAAAGGTCGTGCGTTGCGGGACAAGGCTCGTGATATTCCCCAATGCATCCTCGGCGCCAGTGGCCTGACCCTGGAGCGATTGCAGCAGCTGCAAGCCGAGCTGCAAGAGCTGCGCAGCCACCTGCAAGACAGCCTGTAATCTTCCAGCCAACAAAAATCCCCTGTAGGAGCGAGCTTGCTCGCGATAGCGGTATTTCAGTCAATATCATTGCTGAATGAGCGGACGCTATCGCGAGCAAGCTCACTCCTACATTTGTAGAGTCACGTCTCCCCCGAACAATCTCATCTACTCCCCCAGCCGTTCGTCCGTCTCTCTCTAAATCTTTGAATATTTATCTTGCGCACAAAACATTAGCGAGATACATTTATTTCGCACTTACTTAGCGCGCAAACATTTAGCGCAAACAACCCAAACCAAAACGAGGCTTCCACCATGCAAACTCTCTACACCGCCATCGCAACTTCCACCGGTGGCCGCGACGGTCGTGCGGTTTCCAGCGACAACATCCTCGACGTCAAACTCGCCACGCCGAAAGAGCTCGGTGGTGCCGGTGGCGCTGCCACCAACCCTGAGCAACTGTTCGCTGCCGGTTACTCCGCCTGCTTCATCGGCGCGTTGAAGTTTGTCGCCAGCCAGACCAAACGCACTATCCCCAACGACGCTTCGATTACCGCCCATGTCGGCATCGGTCAGATCCCTGGCGGTTTCGGCCTGGACATTGACCTGCACATCAGCCTGCCGGGCCTTGAACAAGCCGATGCACAAGCACTGGTCGATGCGGCTCATCAGGTTTGCCCGTACTCCAACGCCACCCGGGGCAACGTCGATGTGCGCCTGCACGTCACCGTCTGATCCCGCAGGTTTTATCGCTGGTGCTGAAATTCAGGCACAAAAAAGCCCGACTCAAAGGTCGGGCTTTTTCATTCCTGAAGCGGTGCTTATTTAGCACGGCCTTTGTAGGAACCGCCTTCGCGGGTATCGATCTCGATCATGTCGCCGATTTCGATGAAGTCAGCAACCGACAGCTCGGTACCGTTCTTCAGTTTGGCAGGCTTCATTACCTTGCCGGAAGTGTCGCCGCGAGCGGAACCTTCGGTGTAGTCAACCTGACGCACGATGGTGGTCGGCAGTTCTACGGAAACCAGACGGTCTTCGAAGAAGACGGCTTCGCAAACGTCGGTCATGCCTTCTTCAACGAATGGCAGAACGCTTTCGATGTCTTCGGCGTTCAGCTCATACATGGTGTAGTCGGAGGTGTCCATGAACGTGTAGGTGTCGCCGCTGATGAAGGACAGGGTCGCTTCTTTGCGGTCGAGGATCACGTCGTCCAGTTTGTCGTCGGCGCTGTAAACGATCTCGGTCTTGTAACCGGTCAGCAGGTTTTTCAGCTTGGTCTTCATGATCGCGCTGTTACGACCCGACTTGGTGAATTCAGCTTTCTGAACCAGCCAAGGATCGTTTTCGAGACGGATCACGGTACCGGGTTTCAGTTCTTTACCAGTTTTCATTGCGAATATCCGAATTTGGATGGGATTTACAAAAATCTAGGCCGCATATCATATCCAATTTCCATAAAACTGTACCAGCGCCGTGGCAAGATCGTCCTGCAAGGCCTGTTCCAGACACCACGTCTCGGCGTGTTTTTCCAGCTCTGGCCAGTGTTTACGTGTGGATTGCCAGTGGTCGGTCATTTTCTCACCGGCGTTCCACGCCCGCCAGAGACCGCTGATCGCCTCCCGTGCCGGCGCCGACAAGCCCTTCGTGTACAGCTCAAGAAAGGCTTCGAGCTTATCCAGGTGAATGTCTTCCTCCTGCTGATAGATATGCCACAGCAGCGGGCGCCCTGCCCATTGGGCGCGGACAAAGGAATCTTCGCCGCGCACGGCATTGAAATCGCAACTCCAGAGCAACCGGTCATATTGGTCCTGCCGGACGAAGGGCAGCACCTGCACGGTCAGGGCGTCACGCACATGCAGGTCACCCGCCACCAGCTCATCGACTCCGAGCCAGCGCGCGACGTCGCCGAGTATTCGTCCCTCGGGCACCAACAGATGTGTGTGCGTCGAATCGGCGGCCATTGAATCGAGCCAACTGGCCAGCCCGGTATTTTCGTAAGCAAACAATGAGATCAACTGCGCGCCAGGTGCGCGATCGATCCCCAATCCCTGCAGGAATTCTCGCTGGGCTTCGGGGCTTTGCTGAAACTGCCGACGTTGCTCAAGCAAATCGCGCTCACGCAACAACCCACCCGTCCCCTTCTGGAAGCCCGGGAAGAAAAAGAATTTCTGCACGTGCCTGAACTTCACCGATGGCAAACCATGGCAGCCAATCACCCAATCCTCGGCGCTCAGGTAATCGAGGTTCATCCACAACGGCGGTTTTTCCCGCTCGGCCATGGCTTCCATGTAAGCACTGGGCAACTGACAAGCGAAGGCGGCGATCACCACGTCTGCGGCTTCGGTCGGCTGCCACTGGGCCGGCCACTGGCGGACCTCGACATGTTCCTGCCACTGTTGCGCGGCGTGGATGTCGATCGCCGGGCACAGACGCTCGAACGCACGCAGATCATCGACCCATAAACGCACCGCCAAACCGTGTTCGGCCACCAGTTGACGGGCCAGCCGCCAGGTCACGCCGATGTCGCCAAAGTTATCGACCACGGTACAAAAAACATCCCAGCGGGTTTTCATTTCAGGCATTCCAGGCTCCCGTTGGCAAAGGTGCCGATTGTCCGCATAAATTACCCCGCGCAGAAGAGCCGACGGCGATTAATCTTCATGCGACAATCGCCATTCGCCCGCGACTATTCGCCAGGAGGCCGCCATGCCCTATCGTCCCACTCCGCGCCGATCCTTCCCGATTCGACTCAGTGCCTTGTACCTGACCGGCAGTATCGCGCTCGGCATGTGGCTGGGGTTCATTGCCATTGCGCTGACCTGTTGGCTCGCTTCGCGTCTGTTCAGCGAGCAATTGGCACCGGTCGCGGCCGCAGTGGAGCATTTGGCCAACCCACCGGCAGCCACGCAACCGGGCCCGGACATCGCGCCCCAGAGCCCTCTGTTCGAGCAATACGAAGAGAACCTGCGCAAGAACGAACAGGCGCAACGGCTCGATCAGGCACGCAGCAGCAGTCGCAACCTGGCCAACCCGACCTGTCAGTTCTGGCTGCAACAGGATCGAACCATCCCCAGCGAAAAAAGCCGCGCCAACGTCCTGCAATTCTGCGATTCTGCGATTGATCATGAATAAACACACGGTTCACCAACTGATTCTCGACAAGCTGCGCATCGATCTCGACATCGCCGAACGTGCCGCGCAAACCGCTTACGAAACCGCGACCCACGAAGAAAACATCGCCGAGAACAAGTACGACACACTGGGGCTGGAGGCGTCCTATCTGGCTGCCGGACAGGCCAAGCGTGTGGAGGAAATTCGCCACTCGCTGACGCTTTGCCAGAACCTGAACTTGCGTGCGTATGACGAGCAGCGCGGTATCGAGGTCGGCGCCCTGCTCGGTCTGGAAGACGAAAAAGGTCGCGAGCAATGGCTGTTTCTGGCGCCGGATGCGGCGGGCCTGAAAGTTGATCTGGTGGGACAGTTGATTACCGTCATCACCCCGCGCTCGCCGTTGGGCAAAAGCCTGTTGGGCAAATTCGAGGGCGATGAGGTGGAGATTCTGGTGGCGGGCGCTCGGCAACAGTTTGCTGTCACCGAGGTCGTCTGACCGGCATTAGTGAACGGGCAGTTCAACACCGTCGAACAGTTCTTCGAGTTCCTGCTTGTTGTGGCAAGCAATGGCTTTGGCCATGACTTCGCGCGTCAGGTGTGGGGCGAACTTCTCGATGAAGTCGCACATGAACCCACGCAGGAAAGTGCCGCGACGGAAACCGATCTTGGTCACGCTGGATTCGAACAGTTCGCTGGCATCGAGCACCACCAGGTCGCTGTCGAGTTTGGTATCGACGGCCATTTTCGCCACGATGCCTACGCCCAGACCGAGGCGAACATAAGTTTTGATGACGTCAGCGTCGGCGGCGGTGAACACCACTTTCGGCGTCAGGCCACGGTGACTGAAGGCTTCGTCGAGTTTTGAACGACCGGTAAAACCGAACACGTAGGTCACGATCGGGTATTCAGCCAGCGCTTCGAGGGTCAACTTCGACAGTTTGGTCAGCGGATGCCCTTGTGGCACGACCACGCAACGGTTCCAGCGATAGCACGGCATCATCACCAGATCACCGAACAGCTCAAGCGCTTCGGTGGCGATGGCGAAATCCACGGTGCCGTCAGCAGCCATTTCGGCGATCTGCATCGGCGAACCCTGGTGCATGTGCAAAGCCACATCCGGGTATTGCTTGATGAAATTGCTGATCACCGGCGGCAATGCATAACGCGCCTGGGTGTGGGTGGTGGCGATCGACAGGGTGCCTTTCTTCTCGTTGGAGAATTCCTGGGCGATCTGCTTGATGCTTTCAACCTTGCGCAGAATCTCGCCAGCGGTGGTGATGATGCGCTCGCCGGCAGGGGTGACGCGGGTCAGGTGTTTGCCGCTGCGGGCGAAGACCTCAACGCCCAGCTCGTCTTCCAACAGGCGGATCTGTTTACTGATGCCGGGTTGAGAGGTGTACAGGCTTTGGGCCGTAGCGGAAACGTTGAGGTCGTGGTGCGCCACTTCCCAGATGTAGCGCAATTGTTGGAGCTTCATATGAATCCCTCAAAGCAGGTAGACGCCACGGGCATCAGCGACGATATATAACTATATTAATGGCTCGAAGAATAAATCTAGAACTTTTTTATCAAATTGCCATTATTCGTGTTCTAGCGATCCTCCTGGCGACGACGTTGCACCAGTGGCACCAGATAAACGGGCACTTTGGCCAGTTGCAGCACGCGCGCAGCGGTCCGCCCCAAGGGTGTTTCCGCTCCCGCACCATGGCTGTGACTGCCTAAGATCAACAAATCCACAGAGAGTTTCTGCGCCTGGTCCAGAATCACCTGCGACGGATCGCCCTGCAGCACCCGCACTGCCTGGATCCGCTCCAGGTCATGTTCGTTCTCCTCGCCCAATTCTTCGCGAAAACTGTCCAGCACCCGCTGTTCAATATTGGCAATCACCGTGTTCAGCCCCTGGCTGTGAAACTCGTTCAGCGCTTGCTCGTCGAGGTAACTTTGCAGCACCGATTCGGCAAACAGCCCCATGGGTTCAACGGCGTGCACCACGTACAAGTCGGCATTGAAGGTTCGGGCCAACTCCAGGGCATGCTGCATCACCACGGGGGCGTACAGACCGAGGTCAGTGGCATACAGCATCGAACGAATCATATGACCTCCTCGAATGCCAACATGGCGGAGATTTGATTCAGCTTAGCAGTGCCTTGCCGACCGCGGCGCCCGGCGTAACGCGTTGAACGGCAGGCTTAAACCTTTTGCTCGTTGCTTATACCGTGGGGCACGTGGCCGGTGGCGACGACTTCACGGGCCAACTCGCAATGCCCGGCCTGATCGTCGAAAAATACGTCGGCGGCGAAGGCTTCGAGAAACGCCGATTTGGTCAGGCCACCGAGGAACAGCGACTCGTCCAGGCGGATGTCCCATTCGCGCAAGGTGCGAATCACCCGCTCATGGGCCGGAGCCGAGCGCGCCGTCACCAGCGCAGTGCGGATCGGGCAGGCGTCATCCGGGAACTCGCGCTGCAACAGATTGAGGGCGGCGAGGAAGCCTTTGAACGGTCCGCCGCGCAACGGTTCGCGGGCGGATTCACGCTCACTGGCCTGGAACGCCTCCAGACCTCCAGACTGGTAGATACGCTCCGACTCATCGGAAAACAGCACCGCGTCACCGTCGAAAGCGATGCGCAATTCGTCACTGGCCGCACGACTGGCACCGCCCGACAAAATGGTCGCCGCCGCGAAACCTTCGTCCAGCGCACTGCGCACGTCTTCGGCATGGGTCGAGAGAAACAGATCGCAGCCAAAGGCCTTGAGATACGGATACGGACTGCGACCACCGACAAATGCCGCGCGGGAAATCGCCAGCCCGTAGTGATCGATCGAGTTGAACACCCGCAATCCGGTGTCGGCGCTGTTGCGCGACACCAGGATCACTTCGACCCGGGCGCGGCCCAGGTGAGTGTTGAGGTTCAGAAGTTTTTGCACCAACGGGAAGGCATCGCCGGGTTCGAGGATTTCGTCCTCGTGCTCGATCTGATACTGCCGGTAGGCTTCAACACCACTCGACAGGTAAACCTTGTGGCTTTCGCTCAGGTCGAACAGCGCCCGCGAAGAAATCGCCAGCACCAGCTTGTCGTCGATAGTCTTTGCCATGCCCTTCCCCCTCAGGTCGATCGACTCAAGTATTTCGTCGATCAATAAAACTCAAGCTGCGATACAAGGCTTCGATACGAGGCATCTCACATCCGGCCGCCTTGGCTGCCGCCAGTGGCCGGGCATAAATCGCCTCCAGCTCAAGCGGTCGCTTGTGCAGGAAATCGTGGTACATGCTCGGCCAGTAGTCGGGCATTTTTTCGGTCACCATGAACAGATGTTCGGCATAACCCGCCGGCACGTCGTGACCACAAGCGGTTGCGCCCCGAACCACTTCGGCCATCAGCGCCTTGATCAGTTCGCGACTGTCGCTGTCGGCCATCAGCGGCGTGGTGCTGGCCCCGAGCAACACCGAGAGCCCGTTGTACGGAATATTCCAGACCAGTTTTTGCCAGCGCGCCTGATGCAGGTTCGCCATGGCCTGGGAATCGATGCCGGCGGCGAGGAACAGCCCGACACCTTCCTCGACAATGACCCTGCGCGCCGATTCATCAGCGGGACCGCTATGGTAGCCAACATGCACCGCGCCGAGCGCCTGATGGATGATCACACCCGGCCCCTCGCGATGGACGCAGATATAGCAAAGCCCGCCGAGCACATGCAGGGAATCAGGGAGCAACTCGCGCAGGCTGTCTTCAACATCCAGGCCATTTTGCAGCAGCAGCACCTTGGCACCCGGTGCGGCGGCCTGGAGGATGGCCGGTGCCAGATCGGCATTGCTGGTGGTTTTCGCGCCGACCAGCAACCAGTCGCAGGGCGGCATGTCTTCGGCGCACGAATACGCTTGCACCGGGTTCAACGTCAGCGCGCCATAGGGCGCGCTATCGACTCGCAGACCGCGCTCGGTCACTGCGGAAAATTCGCTTCGCAGCAAGAAATGTACATCGAAGCCGGCACGCGCCAGCATCACTCCATAGAAACCGCCGATTGCGCCGGTCCCGATAATGCCGATTCTCGGCTTGGCCACTGCCCCGCTCATGGCAACTCCTCTGCTGTACGACTCAGCGCCTGCGCCACGGCAGCATTAAGCTCCGAGCGGGTCAGACGCGATGTCAATGGTCCATGGAATTCACCGTCGCGCACGACAAACAGCGCCGGCAAATGAAAAACCGAATATCGCTCGACCACCCCGCCGTTGGTCCCGGCATCGATCCAGCACAGTCGATCGACGGCCAGATCAAGTCCAGGCAACTGCTCACGGGCAAACCGGCAACTGGCACAGCCAACGCTGGTGAAAATAACCAGCGACACACCACTCATCGCCAGCAGCCGTTGGTCGGCGTCGAAATCGGTGAGGTCCAATTCGACCACTATACTGGGTGGAACAATGTCAGATGGCCGACACATGGAGTCTGTGTTCATGGGACGTTTTATTCCTCACCCTGACGATGTGCCCGTCGAATTAACGTTGCTCAAACCCGAGTGTATTTCGCGGCAACAACTGCACACTACCAGTCTGGGGGGCATGGCTTGCAATTACCATCGGGCCTGGCGCTATGGTACGGCGGTTGAAGTGCGCATGCCGACCCTGAACCCCGACATGCGTTTTCTGGGCTACGTCGCCTGGTGCCTGCGGCGCAAACGCGGGTATCTGGTGGGCATTGCCTTCGTCGACGAGCAGACACTGTTCAGCGCCCGGATGGGCGAGCAGGTCTGCCAGATCGATCGCTACTGCCGCCTGCATGACGCCCACGACGATTTGCAGGATATTCAGGCCCTGGCCCTGGAATGGGTCCAGGAGCATGCCAACGAGTTCTCTCATGAGTCGGTGCGCAAGGCGTTTGCGCAGCCTGTGCTGGATTAAAGCGGTGTCTGCCCATTGTCGAGGCACGGTGTAACGCGCTAAGGTTCGGGTCCCCGACGCGCTTAATTTGCTGTGCTCCGCCGCGCGGGTTCGCTGGCGGCCGGCACCCGTGACCTGACGAGTAAACGATGGCTGATTTACCGATCAACGACCTTAACGTCGCCTCCAACGAGACGCTGATCACTCCCGATCAGCTCAAGCGCGATATTCCCCTGAGCGATGCTGCCCTGCGCACCGTCACCAAGGGCCGCGAAGTCATTCGCAACATTCTGGATGGCACCGACCATCGCCTGTTCGTCGTCATCGGGCCTTGCTCGATCCACGACATCAAGGCTGCCCACGAATACGCCGACCGCTTGAAAGCCCTCGCGGCCGAAGTGTCCGATACCCTGTATCTGGTCATGCGCGTGTATTTCGAGAAGCCGCGTACCACCGTCGGCTGGAAAGGCTTGATCAACGACCCGTACCTGGACGACTCGTTCAAGATTCAGGACGGTCTGCACATCGGTCGCCAGTTGCTGCTGGACCTGGCTGAAAAAGGCCTGCCGACCGCCACCGAAGCCCTCGACCCGATCTCCCCGCAATACTTGCAGGACCTGATCAGCTGGTCGGCCATCGGCGCGCGCACCACCGAATCCCAGACCCACCGTGAAATGGCTTCCGGCCTGTCCTCGGCAGTCGGCTTCAAGAACGGCACCGACGGCGGCCTGACAGTGGCGATCAACGCCCTGCAATCGGTTTCCAGCCCGCACCGTTTCCTGGGCATCAACCAGGAAGGTGGCGTGTCCATCGTGACCACCAAGGGCAATGCCTACGGCCACGTGGTACTGCGCGGTGGCAACGGCAAGCCGAACTACGACTCGGTCAGCGTCGCACTCTGCGAACAAGCGCTGAACAAAGCGAAGATCAAGCCGAACATCATGGTCGACTGCAGCCACGCCAACTCCAACAAGGACCCGGCCCTGCAACCGCTGGTGATGGAGAACGTCGCCAACCAGATTCTCGAAGGCAACCAGTCGATCATCGGACTGATGGTCGAGAGCCACCTGAACTGGGGCTGCCAGGCGATCCCGAAAGACCTCGCCGACCTGCAATACGGCGTGTCGATCACCGACGCCTGCATTGACTGGACCGCGACTGAAAACACCTTGCGCAGCATGCACGCCAAGCTCAAGGATGTGTTGCCGAAACGCGATCGCAGCTGATCGCCGTTTACAGCAGACAAAAAAACGCCGGGCTGAACCCGGCGTTTTTTTATGCGTTCGTTTTGTAGACGGTCACTGACTCAGTTTGGCCGCGTGGCGCTGGTGACGCTCCATGTAGCGCTCGACATAGGAGCACGAAGGGATGACGGTGTAGCCCATCTCCTCGGCGTACTCCAGCGCCTTCTCGGTCAACGCTGCTGCAATACCGCGACCGCGCAATGCGTTGGGCACGAAGGTGCGATAGATGTCCAGGGTCTGTTTCCCCAGATCCATATAGGTCAGATACGCACGATGACCGTCCACATTGGTCTCGAACTGATGACCAGCCTGGTCATGGTGGATGGACAACGCCTCGCTCATCACTACTCCTCGCGGGTCGGGAATTCCGACCCCTACCTTACCGATGTTTTTCCGGCGAAGGAACATCTACGCCACCCCGTGCCTGAATGGACACCGAGAAGAACTGCACCGATCTCGCGCTACCGAGCACGTACAAATAGTAGGCACCATTGCCCGAAATGCTCAAGGTGCGCTCGTCATTACGCGGGTTGCCGGGGTGCGGCTCCGGGTCACGCAGGAAAGGCCCGCCCCAGGATTTCCAAGGTCAAAGGCCTGAACATTGCCGGATGTTGAGACTTAAGACGAACGCCCGTTGTTAAAGTCACCTGAACATGGAGAAAGATATGAGAAGCGCCGCACAGATCCCGCGGGAAAGTGTAGACGAATCCATATAGGCAGACTTTAGCCAAGACTGAAAAAAAGAGCGTTGGGAATGAGGAACTTTTACCAGGCAGCTCGCTCAGGGTCGGGGCTTGTAGCTGAGTGTTTTTTAAACAACGCAGTTAAAAGTTGCTCGAAAAAGAATCAACGCCTACAATTTTTTAGGCTTCTTGCTTCACGTCAGTTTTACTTACTACAAGTAATGGGTAGTATGTACGCCGGCTCTTTCCTCACTCTGAGGAGACAGCTACTTAATAGAAAGTCCTTGAAGGGGAACACGATGAACAACGTTCTGAAATTCTCTGCTCTGGCTCTGGCCGCAGTTCTGGCTACCGGTTGCAGCAGCACATCGAAAGAAACCG
This sequence comes from Pseudomonas sp. C32, assembly GCF_030417915.1. Taxonomy (NCBI): domain Bacteria; kingdom Pseudomonadati; phylum Pseudomonadota; class Gammaproteobacteria; order Pseudomonadales; family Pseudomonadaceae; genus Pseudomonas; species Pseudomonas sp. C32. The sequence goes on from NZ_JAUHUK010000017.1 coordinate 102,165, forward strand.
AAGCACGTCTGACCGCTACTGAAGACGCAGCTGCTCGCTCCCAGGCTCGTGCAGACGAAGCTTACCGTAAAGCTGATGAAGCTCTGGCTGCTGCTCAAAAAGCACAACAGACTGCTGACGAAGCTAACGAGCGTGCTCTGCGCATGCTGGAAAAAGCTAGCCGTAAGTAATAATCCCTCGGGATTGTTATCAAGCCGACCCATTTTTTGGGTCGGCTTTTTTATTGCCCGCCGTTTACCGCAGGCAATAAAAAACCCGCCGACGCGGCTGCGTCGGCGGGTTTCTTTCAAGCCTTACTGCAGCGGATCGAGGGGTGCACTCGACATCATCGGAGCAGCCGTGTTGTTCGGCACACCGATTTCCACCGGCAGGCCGTCTTCGGCAGCCACAACATCACGCACCACATCCCAGTTCATGCGCAGGTTGTTGGTGATGTCTTCACGCTTGAGCATCGCATTGATGACTGCGGTGTGCTTGTCGACCACCGACGGGTTGCCCTTGTCGTCCAGCGGTGTGTGCGCTTCCAGATAAACCTTGCCACCGCTCACGCCGAACTTGTACGAGTCGTTGATGATCCGCACCGACGTACCGACCGGCACCATGCCCGCCATTTGCAGCACATTGTTGTTGAACATGCGGAAGCAGCCGTGGCTGGTACGCATGCCGATGCCGAACTTCTTGTTCGAACCGTGAATCAGGTAGCCCGGGGTCCCCAGAGTGAACTTGAACGGTCCCAGCGGGTTGTCTGGACCTGCCGGCACTACGTTCGGCAGCGGGTCACCGTCGGCAGCGTGCTCGGCCTTGATTGACGCCGGAGGCGTCCAGGTCGGGTTCGGCGTCTTGGCGGTGATGCTGGTGTGAGCAATCGGCGACCCCCAGCCTTCACGACCGATACCCAGCGGGAACGTGTACACCACGTTCTTGCCTTTCGGGAAGTAGTAGAGGCGGTATTCGGCGAGGTTGATCACGATGCCTTCACGGGGGCCCGGCGGCAGGATGAAACGCGTCGGCAGAATGATTTCGGTGCCAGCACCGGGCAGCCATGGGTCGACACCCGGGTTGGCCGCGACCATTTCCGTGTAGCCCAGGTCGTAGGTGGTACCAAGGTCAGCGAAGGTATCTTCGTATTTGGCCTTGACCACTTGCACCTGGCCGACGATGTCTTCACCAGGCGGTGGTAGAGGCAGCTCCAAGGCTGCGACAGGACCGGCCACAAACAGGGCGGCAAGGGTCAGGCAGCGGGTGACGGCAGGAAAGCGCGGCAACATCCGGAAAATCCTTCGCATTGATCAACAGAGGGTATAAGTGCGCGATTGTACACCGCTGTCTGTTTTTCGGGGAGATCGCCCGACTTCAGGTGATGGTTCCGCCCTTACGAGGGGGCGAGTGCGTCCGAGCCTACCGACCGGCCAGGTTCCGATGCGTGCGTATTTCCCTGTAGGAGCTGTCGAGTGCAACGAGGCTGCGATCTTTTGACCCTGCTTTTTACAGGCAAGATCAAAAGATCGCAGCCTTCGGCAGCTCCTACGGAGTGATACATCCGCGAATTCAGGCCGCCATCGCTGGCAAGCCAGCTCCTACAATGGATCAGCGCACACCCATGCTCTTCACCACTCACCAGGCCGAGCGTTAGCTCGCCTTTCGCTTTTGATCCACCCGCCCCCTCGGGAGAGTGATACATCCGCGAATTCAGGTCGGCTGTCAGGCCGCCATCGCTGGCAAGCCAGCTCCTACAATGGATCAGCGTACACCCACGCTTTTCACCACTCACCAGGCCGAGCGTTAGCTCGCCTACCGCTTTTGATCCACCCGCCCCCTCGGGAGAGTGATACATCCGCGAAATCAGGCCGGCTGTCAGGCCGCCACCGCTGGCAAGCCAGCTCCTACAATGGATCAGCGTACACCCACGCTCTTCACCACTCACCAGGCCGAGCGTTAGCTCGCCTTTCGCTTTTGATCCACCCGCCAACTCGGGAGAGTGATACATCCGCGAATTCAGGTCGGCTGTCAGGCCGCCATCGCTGGCAAGCCAGCTCCTACAGTTGATCGGCGTACCTCCACGCTTCTCACCACTCACCAGGCCGAGCGTTAGCTCGCCTTCCGCTTTTGATCCACCCGCCCCCTCGGGAGGCTGAGTGGAGGTGTTTATCCGGGGATTGGCGCGCAGCGCCGTTCGACGCAGTCGAACTCATTGCATGTAGGTCGTAGCGAAGCAGACCGGAGGGCAATGCCCCCGGATGAATGCCGGAGCGAAGGAACGCCGAGCCTCAGCGAGGGGCCGTACGTAAGGGGCGAGACCTTTTGGTTCCTTTTGTGTCGTTTGACAAAAGGGACTCGCCGTAAGGGCGAAACCATAAGCAGCCGTTACCGCAGAAACGGATATGTACTCGGTCAACCAAAGTCAGGCCGCCAAGACGGGATCAAAGCTCACAGCTCAAACCGCAACTCAGGCCAGATCGGCGACGTACCCCGCTTCTGCGACTCAAGAATCGCCCGACACAACGAACACAACCGCTGATCCTGAAACACCCGCCGATCAACACTCGACCAACGCGGTTGCGCAGGCAACAGGCTGCCACACAGCGTACGGTCCGCCGAGCCGCCCAACTCCAGTTGACGGGTCACCAGATGCACCCGCACTTCCTGGCAGGCGAACAGATCCAGCTGTTCGTCAGGCTCGATCAGTTGATAGGCAAAAAGTGACCAGGCGGGACGCGGCATCGGGGGCTCCAAATCGGGGGCGCCACCTTAGCCGAAAGCCTGCGACTAGAAAAGCGTCATAACAGCGGTTTTAGAGTAGGCCAGACATTTTCCAGCAACTTGTCCTGAGCCCCGGCTGCCGGGTGGATGCCGTCGGCCTGCATCAGCTCCGGGTGACCGCCCACGCCCTCGAGAAAAAACGGCACCAACGGAATTTTCTTCTCATCGGCCAGGTTGCTGTAAACCTCCGCAAACGCCTTGGTGTAGCGCACCCCATAATTGGGTGGCAATTGCATGCCCAGCAGCAACACCTTGGCACCGCTGGCCCGGGAGCTGTCGATCATCGACGCAAGATTTTGTTGCAATTGTGTTGGCAGCAATCCACGCAGGCCATCATTGCCGCCCAACTCCAGCACAACCAGCTCCGGCTTATGCTCTGCAAGCAGCGCCGGCAGGCGCGCCTGACCTCCGGCACTGGTGTCACCACTGATGGACGCGTTGACGACTTTATCGTCGAAACCTTCGCGCTTGAGCCGCTGTTCGAGCAACGACACCCACCCCAACCGGGTATCCAGGCCGAAACCGGCGCTGATACTATCGCCAACGATCAGGACAGTACCCGCCGCTGCGTTCTGGGCCATGCACATCAGGGCCAGACCGGCACTCAAAAACCACACACGCATCGGATTCTCCATGGGCGCAAGCATTCTCATCGCGAAGGACCTTAGCAAAGTGGTTCCCAGCGCGGAAGGTGAACTGACCATCCTGCACGAACTCAGCCTGGAACTGAACAAGGGCGACAGCCTGGCCATCGTTGGCGCGTCCGGTTCCGGCAAATCCACGCTCCTGGGCCTGCTCGCCGGCCTCGACCTGCCGAGCAGCGGCGAAGTCACCCTCGCCGGCCAAGCCCTGAGCAACCTCGACGAAGACCAGCGCGCACGCATCCGCGCCGAGCATGTGGGTTTTGTCTTCCAGTCTTTCCAACTGCTCGACAGCCTCAACGCCCTGGAAAACGTCATGCTGCCGCTGGAGCTCGATGGCCGCAAAGACGCCCGCAGCCGGGCCACGGAGTTGCTGCAACGGGTTGGACTCGGCCAACGCCTGACCCACTCGCCACGCCAGCTATCCGGGGGTGAGCAACAACGCGTAGCGATTGCCCGGGCGTTTGCCGCCGAACCCGATGTGCTGTTCGCCGATGAACCCACCGGCAACCTCGATAGCCACACGGGTGAGCGCATCAGCGACCTGCTGTTCGAACTCAACCAGGAACGCGGCACGACCCTGGTGCTGGTGACTCACGACGAACGCCTGGCCCATCGCTGCCGGCGCCTGATCCGACTTGAAGCGGGCCTGCTGGTCGCCCCTCTGGAGCCTTGATGGCACGTCTGCCGCTGTTGCGCCTGTTCAGTCTCGCCATCCGCCAACTGCTGCGCGACGCCCGCGCCGGTGAGTTGCGCGTGTTGTTCTTCGCGTTGCTGGTGGCCGTGGCCGCGAGTACCGCCATCGGTTACTTCGGTGCCCGCCTGAACGGCGCGATGATGTTGCGTGCTACGGAGTTCCTCGGCGCCGACCTGCTGCTAGAAGGCAGTTCACCGGCGCGGCCCGAACAGATCAAAAGCGGCACCGAACTGGGCCTGGTACACGCGCAAGTGGTGGAGTTCTCCAGCGTTATCGCCACCGACAACGGCATTCAGCTGTCCAGTATCAAAGCGGCGGACAGCATCTATCCGCTACGTGGTGAACTGAAGAGCGCGCCCGCCCCGTTCGCTCAGGAAGTACCCGGTGGCGGACCGAAGCCCGGTGAAGCCTGGGTCGAAGCGCGGCTGCTGACCGCGCTCGACTTGAAGATCGGCGACAGCGTCGATGTCGGCATGAAAACCCTGAAGCTGGCGCGCGTGCTGACTTACGAACCCGACCGCGCCGGCAACTTCTACAGCCTGACGCCACGGGTGCTGATCAACCTCGACGACCTTGCCGCAACCGGCGTGGTGCAGCCCGGCAGCCGAGTCAGTTACCGCGAACTCTGGCGCGGCAATGCCGAAGCGCTGGAAACCTATCGGCAATTGATCAAACCCGGACTGGCGGCCAATCAGCGCATCCAGGATGCCCGCGATGGCAACCGGCAGATCGGCGGCGCCTTGGGCAAAGCAGAGCGTTACCTGAACATGGCCAGTCTGGTGGCGGTGTTGCTGGCCGGTGTGGCGGTGGCGCTGTCGGCGACGCGTTTCGCGACCCGCCGTTTCGATGCCAGCGCACTGCTGCGTTGCCTGGGTCTGTCACGCCGGGAAACCCTGGTGTTGTTCAGCCTTCAACTGACCGTGCTCGGACTACTCGCCAGCCTCACCGGCGCCGCAATTGGTTGGCTGGCACAGCTGGGGCTGTTTGCCTTGTTGCATGATTTGCTACCGACCGACGTGCCACCGGGCGGTCTGTTTCCGGCCATCGCCGGGATCGGCACCGGACTCGTGGCACTGGCCGGTTTCGCCTTGCCGCCGCTGGCTGCCTTGGGTCGGGTGCCGCCATTGCGGGTGTTGCGTCGGGACATGCTGCCGATTCCCTCCAGTACGTGGATGGTCTACGGCGCGGCGCTGGGTGCTCTTGGCCTGATCATGTGGCGCCTGAGCCTGGATCTGCTGCTGACCTTTGCCCTGCTCGGCGGTGGCGTGGTTGCCGCGCTGGTGCTGGGTGGTCTGTTATTGCTGCTGCTCAAAAGCCTGCGACGGATGCTCGCCCGCGCCTCCCTGCCGTGGCGCCTCGGCCTGGGCCAACTGCTGCGTCACCCACTGGCCGCCGCAGGCCAGGCCCTGGCGTTCGGCCTGATCCTGCTGTCGATGGCGCTGATCGCCCTGCTGCGTGGCGAGCTGCTCGATACCTGGCAGAACCAGCTGCCGAAAAACGCACCGAACTACTTTGCGCTGAACATCCTGCCCGCGGACAAACAGGCCTTTACCGATCGCCTGATCGCCGTGTCGGCACAATCGGCGCCGCTGTATCCGGTGGTGCCGGGGCGCCTGATCAGCATCAATGGCGAGCCCGTGCAACAAGTCGTCACCAAAGAATCGGCCGGTGACCGGGCCATCCAGCGTGATCTGAGCCTGACCTGGGCGGCGGACCTGCCCGCCGGCAACAAACTCACCGCCGGCAACTGGTGGCCCGAGCAACCGCCCGATGAAATCCCCGGCGTCTCGGTAGAAGGCAAAGTTGCCGAAAGCCTGAAGCTGAAACTGGGTGATCATTTGGTCTTTACGGTCGGCGGGGTCAATCGCGAGGCGAAAGTCACCAGCCTGCGGGACATCAACTGGGACAACTTCCAGCCGAACTTTTTCATGATCTTCCAGCCCGGCACCCTGAAGGATCTGCCGGCGACGTACCTGACGAGTTTTTATCTGGCGGCGGGCCATGACCAGCAGATCGTCGACCTGTCCCGGTCTTTCCCGGCGGTGACCATTCTGCAAGTCGAGGCGCTGCTGGCGCAGCTTCGCAGCATCCTCGCCCAAGTCACCCTGGCGGTAGAGTACGTGCTGTTGTTCGTGCTGGCGGCGGGGATGGCAGTGTTGTTCTCCGGTCTGCAAGCAACGCTGGATGAACGCATTCGCCAAGGCGCATTACTGAGGGCGTTGGGCGCGGAACGGCAATTGCTGGTCAAGGCGCGGCGGATCGAATTTGGCTTGCTGGGTGCGGTCAGCGGCTTGCTGGCAGCGCTGGGCTCGGAAGTCGTGAGCCTGGTGCTTTACCGGTATGCGTTCGACCTGCCCTGGCATCCACATCCGTGGCTATTGATACTCCCATTGATGGGTGCGCTGCTGATCGGTGGCGCCGGTGTGTTCGGTACCCGCCGGGCGTTGAACGCAAGTCCCCTGACAGTGCTGCGCGAGGGTTGATAAACTCAAGCGCACTTAATCACAAGAAGTCGCCATGAGCCGTTATCGCCCTCCCCGCACCGCCGGTACCGCGCTGATCACCCCTGAGGGTGAAGCGCGGATGCGCGCCGAATTTCATGAGCTCTGGCACGTTCGACGACCGCAAGTGACGCAGTCTGTCAGCGAAGCAGCGGCACAGGGCGATCGCTCGGAGAACGCCGAATACACTTACGGCAAAAAGATGCTGCGCGAGATCGACAGCCGCGTGCGCTTTCTCACTAAACGCCTGGAGGCGCTCAAGGTCGTCAGCGAAAAACCCAGTGATCCGAACAAGGTCTATTTCGGCGCCTGGGTCACGATCGAGGACGAGGACGGCAAAGAGTCGCGCTACCGCATTGTCGGGCCGGATGAACTGGACCTCAAACTGGGTTTGATCAGCATCGACTCACCGCTGGCCCGCGCCCTGATTGGCAAGGCCCTGGACGCCGAAGTACGGGTCCAGACGCCAACCGGCGAGCAATGCGTGTACATCGTGGCTATTGAGTATCCGTAGCCTCAGCGACGGGTAATCAACCCTTGCCGGGCAACGCGAGTCAGTTGCCTGATCACTTCAGGTGCGTCCTCGAGGCTGGGGGACTGAATCACTGCCAGATCGAAACTGTCGTTGGCAAATCGCGCCAGGGACTCGCCGTCTTCGACAAACTGGATCAGGAACGCAGCAGGGCCGCCGGTACGACGTGGCCAGCCGTCGAGATAACGCAGGAGCGTCGGCTGATGTTTGCCGCCAAGCAGGATTTTTGGATTGCGCTGGGTGAGATGTGCCGTGATCGGCGCGGGACGTATAACGGGGCTTAATGCATTCATTGGGTCGTGTCTCTGCCTCAAAAGTCTGCATGGCAGGTGAGAGGCAACACCGAACCAGCGCTTTAGCGGTATTTCGAAGCCTGTTTCAAGCTTCTGTCGGTAACTGATCGAGTTACCTGGCGCCCCGCAAGTAGCTGTTTAAATCGGCGCATGAGCAGCATCCTAGAGAAGCTGACTGGACAGTGTCAAGAATGACGAACAACAAAAAAGGCCCGCAATGCGGGCCTTTTCATTGAGCCAGAGCCGTCAGCCCGCGATGACGCGATCGGCCGAGAGCTTGCCGGCCCCTTCGATCAGTACCGCAATACTGCCACCGAGCAGGGCCAGGGCGAATTCATAACCGTTGTTGGCCATGAACAGACCGTTACTGATGTGCACCGAAAAAATAGCGACCAGCGAAAGGAAGGTCAGGCCCAACGCTGCCGGCCGCGCCAGCAGGCCGATGATCAAGGCCAGACCGGCAAAGAACTCGGTGCCGCCCGCGAGCGTCGCCATCAAGTAGCCCGGTGCCAGGCCGATGCTTTCCATGTATTGCGCAGTCCCGGCCAGACCATAACCACCGAATGCCCCGAAGAGTTTCTGCGAGCCGTGAGCAGCGAAGATGATGCCGACGACAATTCGCAGAACAGTCAGGCCGTAGCCAGCGCGGGTGAACAGAACCTTGTTGATCAGAGTGCTCATGCTGTGTCTTCCATCGTGAGGTGTGTGTGGGTTGGTCGCTATATTAATCAGTAAATATCATGTTAAAAGCGCAAAAAACCCACCAATCCAATCAGTTTATTCGATCACTTTCGCGAAGTGACGTTTGGCCCCTGAGGCTCCAGCGATTCCCGCTCTCGATCGAATGCCAAGTAGTACTTGTTCACGCTATTAACATAGCTGACAGGTCCCATTCCGACTTGCTCCATGGCAATCCGCTCGACCTGGAAGAACCATTGATTCGGATTCAAGCCGCGCCGCCGCGCCTCGGCACGCATGCCTTGCACTCGCTCTGGCCCAATGTTGTAGGCCGCCAGCACGAAGGCCATGCGTTCGCGTTCGTTGAGCTTGGTGCTGGCAAAAAACTTGCGCCGGATCAGGGCGAGGTACTTGGCGCCGGCCTGCACATTGCCGTCGAGGTCTTGGATGTTGTTGACCCCTACCCGCTGGGCTGCAGACGGCGTGATCTGCATCAGGCCAGTCGGCGCACCACCACTGCGCGCCGCGGGTTGCAGGCCGGACTCCTTGAACGCCAGCGCCGCGAGATTCAGCCAGTCCATGCCTTGGGCGTCAGCGTGCTTTTGCAGCACCGGACGCAGTTTTTCCAGTCGCTGCCGGTCCGCCTTGGCCAAGGGGTAGTGAACCTGGTACAGGCGCCGATAGATCCGCAGGAACGCAACGTCCTGGTCCGATGGTTTTTTGTAACCGGTCAGGAAGCGATCAATGCTCGCACGCAGCATTGACGCATCGCGGCGCACGAACCAGAACTCTTCGCCCGGATCACTGATGAGCACTTGTTTGTCGAATCTAAGTTTCGGCAGGATCTTGCCCCAGCGCTCGGCAATCGGTTGCTCGACGATGGTCAGATGAAAGATGCCGCCCTGGACCATTTCCAGCACATCCTCGACCGCCAGACTCGGATCGACCCACTCGATCGTTATCGGAGGCAGCTTGTGCAAGGCAAGTTTCTGATTGATCTGGCTGACGGCGTCACCGGCAGCACTGCCGGTGGGCAATGCCACGGTCTTGCCCGATAGCTGTTCGAGACGGGTATAGCGACGTTCGCCCTTGATCCCCACCAGCACCAATGGAATGTTGCTGGCAAGCGGTTCGCTGGTGCTGACGGCGTAGCCCGGTTGCAGGTCGAGCAATTCGCCTGGGGCTACCAGATCACCCTCCCCGCGCTGCAAAGCGCCGAGCAGTTGGTCCTTGCCCTTGGGGATAATCTTGAGGGTGATTTCCTGACCGTCGCGGGCATGGCCGTTGAGGTATTGCTCGAACGCTCGCAAGCGGTGGTACTCGACGCCAATGGCCTGGCCCTGGACTTCGCCGGAACTGTTGCGGCTCTGGTTGACCAGCACCCGCAGCACGCGGCTGCTACGAATGTCCGGGAGGTCACGAACTTTTGCGGCCGGCACGGCTTGCTGTGGTCCGGGCAGCCGCGCAACCGCCGACAGCGGCAGTAGCAACGAACAACACAGCAGTAGCAAAACCGAGGGACGAATCATCCACTCTCCGGAAAGAATTCGGGCTGATCACATGAATAAGTCATGCGATCAATCGACAAAAACAGAGCGCCTGAAGCGCTGGCAAGGTGCGAGAAACCGGCACATTGATGGTAAAGCTACCAGTCCAGTTTCGTTCGCGGCTCAAGAGACAGCGTTAACTCCTTGTAGTTCTTGGCTTTTCTTATCAATCAACAGCTCTGATATGCTTTCCGGCCTTTGGTCCGAGGTAGCACCATGCAACTCATCGATATCGGCGTCAACCTGACCAACCCCAGTTTTGCCGACAAACACCAGGCGGTACTCGACCGCGCCTACGCGGCCGGGGTGTGCCAATTGGTGCTCACCGGCACCAGCGTCGAGGGTAGCGAACAGGCCCTGGAGCTGTGCCAGCAACTGGACGAAAGCGCGCAACGGCTGTTCGCCACGGCGGGCATTCACCCCCATTCGGCCAGCGACTGGAATGCCGACAGCGCCCGACGCCTGCGCGGTTTGCTCAAAGAGCCGAACGTGGTGGCCGTGGGTGAATGCGGGCTGGATTTCAATCGAGATTTCTCACCGCGCCCGCAGCAGGAGAAAGTCCTCGAAGAACATCTGGCGATGGCGGTCGAATTGCAGTTGCCCGTGTTTCTGCACGAACGTGATGCCAGTCAGCGCCTGCTGGAAATCCTGCGCGACTACCGAGATCAATTGCCCGCCGCTGTCGTGCACTGTTTCACCGGCGAACAGAAAGCGCTGTTCAGCTACCTCGATCTGGACCTGCACATCGGCATTACCGGCTGGATCTGCGATGAGCGCCGGGGCACGCATTTACATCCGTTGGTTAAAGAGATCAAGCGCGGACGCCTGATGCTGGAGAGCGATGCGCCGTATCTGCTACCGCGCAGCCTGCGCCCCAAGCCGAAGAACGGGCGCAATGAGCCGGCGTACCTGACCGAAGTGTTGCGAGAGGTCGCACTGCATCGCGCAGAGACCCTTGAAGATCTGGCGGCGCACAGCACAGCAACTGCGAGAGCATTCTTCGGCTTGCCGCCAATCCCCCAGTAATCACCTGCCCCCTGGGGGAGTGGGCTGGCTCGCTCCCACCTTGACCTGCATCAAAAGCCGATTTCTGCATGGCGGCACAATGCTGGCACCTTGCCAATACTGTTTCCGCTATCAGAGAAAACCTCCATGGGTGCCTGGCTTAGCAATATCTCGCTGAAATACAAATTCTGGGCAGTCAATGCCGTCGCTTTTATCACCACCTTGCTGCTGGTGCTGTTTGCCGTGCATCTTGAACAACAGGCCCGCAGTCAGGCCGCCAAGGCCTCGGCTCAGGCGCAGGCGCGATTGCTCAGCGCCTGGCCTGCCGGGCAGCCGCTGCCCCGGCACGATAACCTGCTGATCTTCAGTCGCGCACAGGTGCCGATGTTGAACAAACAACCGGTACCGGAACTGAGCAATGCGAAAGGTTGGGTCGAGATCAATGCCATGCCGCTGCTCGGTGACAACCCGCTGATGGGGGCCGAAGTGTTCACCGGCGCGGGTGACCAGCAAATTGCAGTGATCGCCTATGCACCGAGCCTGGAACAAGTCTTCGCTGAACGCTTTAGCCAATACGCGGTGGCGGTAATGATCCTGATGCTGGCGATGCTGGGTGCGTCGCAGTTGTTGATCCGTTTCCTGCTCAGCCAGCTGAACACGTTGAAAGACGTGATGCTGCATGTGGAGAAAACCGGTGATCTGTCAGCCCGCGTTCCACTGGCCTGTCGCGATGAAGTCGGGCAAATGGCCAATGCCTTCAACGCCATGCAGGCCGGTTATCAGCGAGTGGTCAACACCGTCGCCAGCACCGCCCGGCAACTGGATGAGGGGGCCGCCCGGCTGGCGTCGAGCATGAACGACGTGCGCCAAGGCATGCTCGGTCAGCAAAGCGAAACCGATCAGGCCGCCACGGCGATCAACGAAATGACGGCCACGGTCTATCACATCGCCCAACACGCCGGAGCCACCCGCGACCTGTCGCAATCGGCCGACACCCTGGCTGGCAGCGGGCAGGAGGTGGTGCTTCGGGTTCAGAAGTCGATTGCCGGGTTGTCCACCGGGGTGCAACAAACGGCCGAGATGATCCAGCGCCTGGCCGAGGACAGCCAGAAAATCAACGGCGTGGTGAACGTGATCCATAGCATCGCCGAGCAAACCAATCTGCTGGCCCTGAACGCAGCCATCGAAGCGGCCCGGGCCGGTGAGATGGGGCGCGGGTTTGCGGTGGTCGCCGATGAAGTTCGCAACCTCGCCAAGCGGGTTCAGGCCTCCACCGACGAAATCACGCTCATGGTGTCGGCTTTACAGGTCGGAACCCGTGACGCGGTGGACTTTATGCAGGAGAGTTCGTTCAAGGCGGACGACTGCGTGCAACAGGCGCAGGAGGCGGGTGTCGCGCTGGCAGAAATCACCGGCGCCGTGGCGCAAATGCGTGAAAGCAATACGCAAATTGCGGTAGCGGCCGAGCAGCAGAGCCAGGTCGCCGAAGAGATGAACCGGTCGGTGGTGAGCATTCGTGACGTGACCGAGAACACGGTCCAGCAGACGGTGAGCTCGGCGACTACCAGCAATGAGTTGGCGGCGCTGGCCGGGGAACTGAGCAAGGCGATCGGTCAGCTCAAGCTTTGACGGCCTCTTCGCGAGCAGGCTTGCTCGCGATGGCGTCAACCGGGTCAGATCAATGTTGACCATGACCCCTATCACATCGATAGCCAGCCTTGATTCGCCGCCAACAAAGACCGGGCCTATTCTTCAACCATGTGTTCAACATGGATCGAGGATCAGCATCATGGGCAAACGTCACCCCAACCTTCCCGCCTGGCAATGGCGCGCGTACCCGAACAATCATCAGCACCCGACCAATCTGGTGCTGCACCTGATCGCGGTGCCGCTGTTCATCGTGGCATTTCTGTTGATTGTGTCCGGGGTGTTCGGCCTGAACCTGGCAAATGTCGCAATCGGTGTGATCGGTGTGATCGCCGCGCTGGGTTTGCAACGCCACGGTCACAGCCTGGAAGCGCAAGCCTCCGAGCCGTTCACCGATCGCAAAGACGCCGTGTCGCGCCTGATGGTCGAGCAGTTCCTGACCTTCCCACGGTTTTTTCTGAGCGGTGGCTGGTGGCGCGCCTGGCGGGAGCGTCACCGTCGGCATTGATCAGGCGAACACCGTCACGGTCTGCCGACTCATCGCAATCAATCGACCGTCCGCGCTCCACAACCTCGCGGCGGCATGGCCATACCCGTCGACGGCATACTCGGTTTCGACCTGATATTTGCACCAGTCCAGCGTGCTCAGATCCAGCAACGGCTGAACGAATTCTATGGTCCAGGTCAGCGTGCTGCCCATCGCCGGTTTCTTCAAAAACGGCAGCACAGACGGTGGCCACGCATCCACCAGCGCCAGAATGTGCGCTTCGCTCAGCGCCTCTGCTTTTGCATCATCACGCAACCGCACCCAGCCGCCCATCTGACGCGACGTACTGCCGCTGAACGGCATACCACCGACGCTCCAGCGCATCGCCAGATGCCGCATAAACTCAGGGAGGAGACCTTCGACGAACGGCAACTCCTGGCACGCCTCCCAATGCTTCATTTCCGGCGCTGGCTCCGCGCTCACCGCCACTTCCGATGGACGCGAGGCGCCGAAGCTGCCCTGGATCAGTGTCACCACCTGGCCCTTCTGCACCACTCTGCCGAGTACCTGACTGACAGCCTTTCCTTCACGCAGTACGTCGACCTCAAAGCTGACGGGAACATCAGGCTCGACCGGGCCAACGAAGGTGATCGCCAATGAGCGAACCGAACGATCCGACGGAACCTTTGCGCGCATGGCTTCGAATTGCAGAGCGGCCACCAGGCCGCCGAAACTGGCTCGCCCCTGTGCCCAGGAAGCCGGAATAGACAGCTCCAGTGGCTGGCGGCGGACGGCATCGAGCAGTTCGGAAAAGCGCATGAAAACCTCAAGGATCGGAAAAAGATGAAGGAATATTAACGATCAGGCGGAGGCTATACAGCACTCATTCCGGCCAAATTGACTGACAGATGGGCCGTGCTCAACTCCCCCCCTGTAGAAGCGAGCTTGCTCGCGATAGCGGCGTTTCAGTCACATCAATGTTGGATGTGCCACCGCAATCGCGAGCAAGCTCGCGCCTACAGGGGATGCATTAGGTTCAGGATTTGAAGCAATCCGCGCTGAGCTTGTCCAGCACGCGATCAGAGCGGGTTTCCGCTTTGGCCATATTGGCTTTCCAGATCGCCACACAAGGTTGCAGATCCGCTTCATGCTCGGCCAGGGCCAGCCACTGTACGCAGTCGTGCCAGTCACCTAACGCGCCTTGCGCCGCTTTCAATCGAGGCATGGCTTTTTTCGGTAAGCGATCCAGCTCCGGATAGGCATCAATGCCATAGCGCACGCGCTTGATCAGCAACCTTAGTCGATGCCGGTCGTGGGCGGGATCGTGCAGTGCCTTGTCGAGTTTTTTCCATTGTTTGGCCAAGCGTTTTTCGATGTGCTGGCGCACGCCCTTGAGCAAACCCTGGCGCTGGGACGCACGCAAAAAACGCGGAAAAGCATCGAGGACGATCAGCAACTGTGACAGTTCGGTGCTGCTCGCAACGGCCGGATACGCCTCGGCCATCTGGGCCATGCGCCTGCGTCCAGCTTCAGTTTGACCGTGCTCAAGCAGGTACGCCGCCATGACCTCGCGATCCCGTAACGGCGTGGTCAGCTCACCGACCCGCGATGCCGCCTCTTCCAGTTGCTCGACGCCCGGCAAGCCGCGCAACGGCCGCAACAGGCTGCGCAATCGACGTATCGTCGTGCGCAGATCGTGCAACGCCTCAGGGTCAGTACACGCATTCAAACGTGCCTGGCAGGCCAGCAGACGAATCTCCAGGCCCAGAACATGAGCCACCAAGCGATCAATCATGGGTTTACTCCGTAGATAGTCCCTTACACCAACTGTAGGAGCTGGCTTGCCGGCGATGGCGGCCTGGAGCTCACTGTGATCTCAATGTACTCCCACCGGCAAGCCGGATCGCTTCATCGCCCGGCGCGGGACTCACGAATATAGAAACGGGCCTTCTCGGCTTTTTGGCTGCAACCTTCGAACCCTTCGAATTGCTGTTGAGTCTTGGCCGCGGTCAACAGTGACAAGGCTTTGGAGTAGCTGACAGTCCCGGCGAAACCCTCGGCCTTGGCCAGGTCCAGCTCACGCCACGCGGCGTCGAGTTGGCTACCGCAGCTGTCTCGGTAGGCGGTTTTACCGGCACAACCGGCAAGCGCCAGGGCAATCAGCGGTACACAGATCCAGGCTTTCATCACTCACACCTCAAAGATAGGTCAACAATCATGCAGGTAAGACGGTCCGGCGCTTAAAAAGTGCCGTTGGTCTGCTGCGCTCACTATAGCGCTGCTGAGGACAACCCTGTGCCACCATGGAGTGTCGAAAATACGACGCCTTCGCCGCTACGAACGACTTTTGCGATTGAAGCGCGCCCCTCGATGGGTGCATTGTTGAACCTGGTCATACGAGGGCGATTCATGAAAAAGCGTGTCGCACTGGTGCTGGGCTCGGGTGGAGCCCGGGGATATGCGCATATTGGTGTTATCGAAGAAATTGAACGGCGCGGTTACGACATCGCCTGCATCGCCGGTTGCTCCATGGGCGCCGTGGTGGGCGGGATCTACGCCGCCGGCAAACTCAATGATTATCGCGACTGGATCGAGAGCCTGGACTATCTCGATGTGTTGCGGCTGGTAGACGTCAGTTTTCGTTTGGGGGCGATACGCGGTGAAAAAGTCTTCGGCCAGATCCGCAAGATCGTCGGCGAGATCAACATCGAAGACCTGCGCATTCCCTACACGGCGGTCGCCGCCGACCTCACCAACCAGCAGGAAATCTGGTTTCAGGAAGGTTGCCTGCATCAGGCCATGCGCGCCTCGGCGGCGATTCCCAGCCTGTTCACGCCGGTCATGCAGGGTAATCGCATGCTGGTGGACGGCGGTATTCTGAACCCGCTGCCGATCGTGCCGGTGGTGTCGAGCCACTGCGACTTGATCATCGCGGTCAACCTCAACTCCACCAACCAGCGCCACTACCAACTGCCGGTGATCCAGCGACCCGCCGCGTTCAGGTCGCGCTTCGACAGCCTGATCAATTCTCTGGGTTCGAAGATGCCGTTCCGGCGCAAACAGGCCGAACAACTGTTGATTCTGGAACAGGAGGCCTTGAGGGCCCAGAGCGCGAATATCAATTCCTGGATCGAGTCCGCCGAGCCCGAAGCCCAGCAACCGGCCGCCGCGCCTGAATCCTCAGGTGCGCCACGATCCGCCACCGGCTCATTCATCATCGATAACGTCGGGCCGGCGTCGCTGCTGGACTTGATCAACCAGAGCTTCGAGGTGATGCAAACGTCGCTCGCGCAGTACAAGATTGCCGGTTATCCGCCGGACATCCTGATCAACGTACCGAAGCGGGTCTGCCGGTTTTTCGAATTCTACAAGGCGCCGGAACTGATCGCGCTGGGGCGGGAGATTGCGCGGGATACGATGGATCGGTATGAAAATGAGCAGAATCGCGATGGCTGAAATGCTCGATTGATTGTGAGGGCCTCATCGCGAGCAGGCTCGCTCCTACAGTAAATTTTCGGTGTTCACAAAATTTGTGTCTGCCCAAAATCCAATGTAGGAGCGAGCCTGCTCGCGATGAGGCACGATCATTCAGCACAAAACTAAAGGCTGGCCTCACCCAACAACCGATACCCCACCCCCGCTTCGGTCACGATAAACCGTGGCTGAGTCGGGTCGTCCCCCAGTTTCTGGCGCAAATGGCCGACCACAATCCGCAGGTAATGGGTGTCTTCGGTGTGGGTCGGCCCCCAGATGTCCTTGAGCAGTTGCTGCTGGGTGATGACCCGCCCGGGATGCCGTGTCAGTTGCGCCAGCACGGCGTATTCCTTGCGGGTCAATGCCACTTCGACACCGTCCAGCAACACCCGGCGATACGCCAGGTCGACCGTCAGCGGGCCAAAACTCAGTGCGGCTTGCTGGGGCTCGCCCATCGGGGCCTGACGCAATAACGCGCGAATCCGTGCCAGAAATTCCTGAATGCCAAACGGCTTGGTCACATAGTCATTGGCACCACCATCGAGGGCATCGACTTTCTGCCCTTCACCGGCGCGCACCGAAAGCACCAACACCGGCACCGTCGACCATTCACGAAATTCGCGCAGCACCTGTTGGCCGTCCATGTCCGGCAAACCGAGGTCGAGCACCAGCAGGTCCGGTTTGTTCAGCGCGGCCTGCGCCAGGCCTTCGCTGCCGGTGCCGGCCTCCAGCACTTTGTAGCCTTGGGAAACGAGGCTGATGCGCAGGAATTTGCGGATCTGCGGCTCGTCGTCGATGACCAAAATGGTCGCAGTCTGGCTCATGAATTCACATCAACACGTAGAAGAGGCAAGAGAGTAGCGCATGCACGATCAGGCTTCACTTTCATATCCCGGCTGAGCCTGCAACGGCAGGTGCAAGGTGATGCAGGTGCCGCGCCCCTCGATGCCGTCCGCAACACTGATGCGCCCACCATGGGCACCGACCATGCCCTGACAGATCGCCAGCCCCAGCCCGGTGCCCTGCCCGCCACGATCGCCACGGGCAGCGGTGTAGAACATGTCGAAAATCTTCGCCCTCTCCGCTTCCGGAATCCCCGGCCCTTCGTCGCTGACCGAGAAGAACAGCTCCTTTTCGTCGGCCCCGGCACACAATTGCAGACGGCCGCGGGATGGCGAGAAGCGTGCGGCATTTTCCAGCACGTTGACCAGGGCCTGTTCGATGAGTGCGGCATGCACATACAGCAGCGGCAACTCGGCGGGCACATCCGTGCTGACCTGCAACGAAGACAGAACTGCGCGCAGGCGATTGAGTGCACTGCCGACGATATCGGCCGGCGACACCCAGTCTCGCGAGAGTTTCAGGGCGCCATGACCGAGGCGGGTCATGTCCAACAGGTTTTGAATATAGCGGTCCAGACGCTCGGCTTCATCACGAGTGCCTTCGAGCAATTCACGGCGGTCCTCCAATGGAATCGCCTCGCCAAGCGCTAGCAGACTGTCGATGCTGCCGCGCATCGAGGTCAGCGGTGTGCGTAAATCGTGGGACACCGAGGCCAGCAAAGCACTGCGCAGTTGTTCGGTTTCGCCGTGCAGCCGTGCGGCCTCAAGGTCGTCGGCCAGCTGCGCGCGGGCCAGCGCCTGGGCCAATGGCTGACTCAAAGCGGTCAATAAGCGTCGACGCTGGCCCGTGAGGGTCTGGCCCTCTTTGGCGCAGACACCGAGCAATGCCAACGGACCGTCCTCGACCGACAATGGCCACCACCACCAACGCCCGAACGGCAAGGTGCCGGTGCCGACGCCGGCCGGTTGATCGTGTTGCCAGGCCCAATCGGCGGCCGCACGTTCCGCTTCAGAAAATTCCAGCGGGCCACCGGTTTCGACTTTCCAGCTGTTTTGACCATCGCGATTGAGCAGGCACAGTTGCAGATCGCTCCAGCCATTGAGGTGCTGGGCTGCGGCGCTGATCACGGCCTGACGATCGGTGGCGGCGGTGAGTTTGCGCGACAGGCCGAGCAGTTCGGTGGTCTCTTCCTGGGTGTCGCGCAGAACCTGCAATTGCCGCCGCTGACGCGCGGCAAGATTGCCGGTAAGCGCCGCCATCAACAGGAAAAACAGCAAGGTCAGCACGTCTTCTTCACGCTGGATGCTGAAAGAAAAATTCGGCGGAATGAACAGGAAGTCATAAGTCAAAAACGACAGCGCCGCACACACCAGTGCCGGGCCGAGACTGCTGCGCACCGCCACCAGCAGGACCGCGGCAAGGAACACCAGTGAGATATTCGGCAGCGGCAACACACTCACCACCGCCCACGCCAAGGCGCTGGCTAAAACAGTTGCGGCCACCGCCAGGGCATAGTCGAACCACACCAGCGACTGCATTGAACGTTGGCGAGGTGGATGCTGTTCATGGTCACAGTCGAGGACGTTGATTTCCAGGCCGCGCGCATTGCGCAGCAGGCGCGCCGCCAGACCACCGCCGAACAATCGACGACGCAGACGTGGTCGGGACTGGCCGACCAGCACCAGGCTGGCGCGACGTTCGACGGCATGCTGGATCAAGGTTTTCGCCACCTCACCCGCTCGCAGCAGCACCACCTCCCCGCCCAAACGTTCAGCCAATTGCTGGGCACTTTGCAGGCGCAGACGCGATTGCTCGTCTCGCACGCTGCCGTTGTCGACGTGCACCAGACTCCACGGCAGATGACGACGCTGGGCCACTCGACTGGCGTGACGCACCAGCCGCTCAGCCTGGGCATCGCCGTCGACGCCCACCAATAAACGTCCGCGCACGGCTGGCGCGGCTTGCCCGAGTTGGCGATAACCCTGGGCCAGATCGTTATCGACCTGAGCCGCTGCGGTTTGCATCGCCAGTTCGCGCAAAGCAGTCAGATTGGTTTGGGAGAAAAACGCGTCGATGGCCGCCCGCGCCTGTTCCGGCACATAGACCTTGCCATCGCGCAGACGCTCAAGCAGCTCACGTGGTGGCAAGTCGATCAGCAGCAACTCATAAGCTTCTTGCAGCACCCAGTCGGGCAAGGTTTCGCGAACCTGCACGCCGGTGATGCCGCGCACCTGGTCGTTGAGACTTTCCAGGTGCTGGACGTTGACCGTGGTGTACACGTCAATGCCGGCGGCGAGCAGTTCCTGAATGTCCTGCCAGCGTTTTTCGTGACGACTGCCGGGGGCGTTGGTGTGGGCCAACTCATCTACCAGCACCAGTTTCGGCTTAGCCGCCAGCAGACCGTCGAGGTCCATTTCCTCCAGCATCACGCCACGGTATTCCGAGCGCACCAAAGGCTGCTGCGGCAGACCGCTCAGCAGCGCTTCGGTTTCGGTACGGCCATGGGTTTCGACGACGCCGGCGATGATTTTCACGCCTTGGCGCAATTGGGTGTGGGCCGATTGCAACATGGCGTAGGTCTTGCCAACACCCGGCGCAGCCCCCAGGAAAACCTTGAGCCGGCCACGGCCATCGCGGGGCAGGTCTGCTAACAGCGCGTCGGCGCGGCCGGAGTCGCTCATTGATCATTGCCTTGTTTGATTTGACTTGAGAGATTGCTGCGATCTTTTGATCTACAGATTTTCCAGCGCCCGATTCAACTCAAGCACATTCACCACTGGCGGGCCCACAAGAGGCTGCTCGATGTGCGCGTCCAGCAGGTTTTGCACGGTCGCCACCGGCAGATTGCGCGCCGCCGCAACACGCGCCAGTTGATAGGCAATTGCGGCCGGTGGCAAGTGCGGATCAAGCCCGCTGCCGGACGTGGTGACCAGCGCCAGCGGCACCGGTCCCTGGCCTGGCACCTGCAATTTATTGGCTTCGTCAATCACGCGGGTGGCCAGCGCCGGATTGCTGGGCGCCAGGTTGCTGGCGCTGCTCGACACGGTAGCAAAGGCACCCGCCGATGGCCGCGGATGGAACCACGCATCACCGACGAAATCCTGGGCAATCAACGACGAACCTCGCACCTTGCCCTCGGCATCGCGAACGAGACTGCCATTGGCCTGATCCGGGAAGGCAACCTGCGCCACACCGGTGACAACCAAAGGATAGGCAACGCCGGTGATCAGGGTCATCAGGACCAACAGGCTCAGGGCCGGGCGTATCAATGTGGACATTTCAAAATCCTCGAAAAATTCATCACTCGGAAGGTATAAACATCACCTGTGGCGAGGGAGCTTGCTCCCGTTCGACTGCGCAGCAGTCGCCAAGCCGGTGTCCTGAAAAAACTCGGTCGTCTGAGGCGGGGCCGCTTCGCAGCCCAGCGGGAGCAAGCTCCCTCGCCACAAAAACCTCCACCACCAGGTATCGCTAAACCAGATGCAACGCCGTCAACAGCATGTCGATGGCCTTGATGCCCACGAACGGCACCAGAATCCCGCCCAGCCCGTAGATCAGCAGATTGCGTCGCAACAACGCCGCCGCACTCGCCGCCTGTACCCGCACACCGCGCAGTGCCAACGGAATCAACACCACGATGATCAAGGCGTTGAACACAATCGCCGAGAGAATCGCGCTCTGCGGACTGCTCAGGTGCATGACGTTGAGCACCCCCAGTTGCGGGTAAATCACGGCAAACAGCGCCGGCAAAATCGCGAAGTATTTGGCCACGTCGTTGGCGATGGAAAACGTCGTCAATGCACCGCGGGTCACCAGCAGTTCCTTGCCGATCTGCACCACGTCCAACAGCTTGGTCGGATCGCTGTCGAGATCGACCATGTTCGCCGCTTCACGCGCCGCTTGCGTACCGTCGTTCATCGCCATGCCGACGTCCGCCTGAGCCAGTGCCGGGGCGTCGTTGGCGCCGTCGCCGCACATCGCCACCAGACGACCGTCATTCTGTTCGTGACGGATGCGCGCCAGTTTTTTCTCCGGTGTGGCCTCGGCCAGCACGTCATCCACGCCTGCTTCGGCGGCAATGGCGGCGGCAGTCAACGGGTTGTCACCGGTGACCATGACCGTGCGAATCCCCAGTTTGCGCAGCTCGGCAAAACGCTCGCGAATGCCGGGTTTGACCACGTCTTTCAGGTGAATCGCACCGAGCAATTTGCCGTCGGCACAGACCAGCAACGGGGTGCCGCCGCTCTGGGCGATCTTGTCGATTTCCCGGGACAGCGCCGGGGCCAGGTCGGCGCGTTTCAGGCCGACGAACGCCAGCAGCGAATCCACTGCGCCTTTGCGATAAATTCGGCCCTGATAGTCGACCCCGGACAACCGAGTCTCGGCACTGAACGGCACCGCCGTCAGCATGTCGGCGGAGGGTTCAGGTTGCGGATGAAGCCCGCGCAGATATTCGACGATGGATTTACCTTCAGCAGTGTCGTCGGCCAGCGAGGCGAACAGCGCACCTTCGGCCAGGTCTTTCGCGGTCACACCGGGCGCGGCATATACCGCTGAACAACGACGGTTACCAAAGGTGATGGTGCCGGTCTTGTCCAACAGCAGAACGTGCACATCCCCCGCCGCTTCTACCGCCCGGCCGGATTTGGCAATCACGTTCAGGCGCACCAGGCGGTCCATCCCGGCGATACCAATGGCCGACAACAGACCACCGATGGTGGTCGGAATCAGTGTCACCAACAGTGCTACCAGAAACACCAGCGGCAGGCTGCCATTGGCGAAATGGGCGAACGGTTGCAGGGTGACGACCACCAACAGGAAGATCAGGGTCAGGCCGATCAGCAGGATATCGAGCGCCACTTCGTTCGGGGTTTTCTGGCGTTTGGCGCCTTCGACCAGGGCGATCATGCGATCCAGGGTCGACTCACCAGGGTTGGTCGTAATCTTCACCAGCAGCCAGTCCGAGACCAGCCGCGTGTTGCCGGTGACGGCGGAACGGTCACCGCCGGACTCGCGGATCACTGGCGCAGATTCACCGGTGATCGCCGCTTCGTTGACCGCCGCAATACCTTCGATCACTTCGCCGTCACCGGGGATCATCTCCCCCGCTTCGACGCGCACCACATCGCCTTTGCGCAGGTTGGCGGCAGGCACCATTTGAAAACTGCCGTTAGCGGTTTTGCAACGGGCGCTGAGGCCTTCGCTACCGGCCTTGAGACTGTCGGCGCGGGCTTTGCCACGACCTTCGGCCAAGGCTTCGGCGAAGTTGGCGAACAACACGGTGAACCACAGCCACACGGCGATTTGCGCGGCGACGAAGGTCGGTACGTCCGCGTCGGGAATAAAGCACAACACGGTGGTCAGGATCGCGGTCAGCTCGACCACCAACATCACCGGCGCACGCTTGAGTTGCCGCGGGTCGAGCTTGACGAAGGCTTGCACCAGCGCCGGACGCCACAGGGCCGAGATCGCGGTTTTGGGTTGCTCCGATGCCTTCACGGCTACCGGTTTGATTGCAGGCATATTCATCGTCCAGTCCTCAGAAGCCCATGCTCAGATGTTCAGCGATAGGGCCCAGCGCCAGGGTCGGCAGGAATGTCAGTCCGCCCACCAGCAAAATGGTCATAGTCAACAAAGTCACAAACAGCGGGCCGTGGGTCGGGAAGCTGTTCTGACCGATCGGGGCGGTTTTCTTCATCGCCAGGCTGCCGGCCAATGCCAGAACCGGGAGGATGTAACCGAAGCGGCCGATCAACATGCCCAACCCCAGCATCAAGTTGTGGAACGGCGTGTTGGCGCCAAAGCCACCGAACGCAGAACCGTTGTTGGCGCTGGCCGAGGTGTAGGCGTAGAGCAACTGACTGAAACCATGGGCGCCGGGGTTGCTTACTGAGGCCACCGGTCCCGGCAGGCTGGCGGCAATCGCACCGAGCACCAGCACGCCAATCGGCATGACCATCAGGGTCAGCACCAGCAGTTGCACTTCCCTGGCTTGCAGTTTTTTGCCGAGGTATTCCGGCGTGCGGCCAATCATCAGGCCGGCGAGGAACACCGCGATCAACACGTTGAGCAACATGCCGTAGAGCCCGGCACCGACGCCGCCGAAGATCACTTCGCCGACCATCATGTTGACCATCGCCACCATGCCGCTCAGCGGGCTGAGGCTGTCGTGCATGCCGTTGACCGAACCATTGGAGGCCGCCGTGGTGGTCACCGACCACAGCACGGTGGCGGTGGTGCCAAAGCGCGCTTCCTTGCCTTCCAGCGGCGCTGTCTGCTCGACGGCGGCGTTGTTCAAGGTCGGATTCGGTTGATACTCAGCCCACAGCGACGTCGCACCGCCAATCAGGAACAGCGCCAGCATGCAGGCGATGATTGCGCGGCTCTGACGCAGGTCTTTCACGTAATGGCCGAAGGTGAACACCAGCGCCACGGGGATCAGAATGATCGAAGCGACTTCGAACAAGTTGCTCCACGCCGTCGGGTTCTCGAACGGATGCGCCGAGTTCACGCCGAAGAAACCGCCACCGTTGGTGCCCAGTTGCTTGATCGCAATCTGGCTCGCGGCCGGACCAAGCGGAATCACCTGATCGACGCCCTGCATCGTCAGCGCATTCACATACTGCGCGAAGGTTTGCGGCACGCCCTGCCACACCAGGTACAGCGCCAGCAGCAGGCACAGCGGCAACAAGCCATAGAGGGTGGCGCGGGTCATGTCGACCCAGAAATTGCCCAGGGTTTTGGTCGACTTGCGCCCGATACCGCGGCACAACGCAACCAGAACCGCGAGCCCGGTGGCTGCGCTGACGAAGTTCTGCACGGTGAGACCGATCATCTGGCTCAGATAGCTCAGGGATGCTTCACCGCTGTAGCCCTGCCAGTTGGTGTTGGTCATGAAACTGACCGCGGTGTTGAACGCGAGCGTCCATTCCTGACCCGGCAGATGTTGCGGATTGAGCGGCAAGTAACCCTGGAACAACAGGACCGAGAACAACAGCAAGAAGCCTGCAAGGTTGAATGCGAGCAAGGCCAGCGTGTACTTCTGCCAACTCTGTTCGGCCTGCGGATCAACCCCAGCCACCCGATAACAGCCGCGCTCCACCGGCCCCAGGATCGGCGTCAGCCAGGTGCGCTGACCTTCCATGACCTTGTAGTAGAAGCGCCCGAGAAACGGTGCCGGAACCAATACCACCGCGAAAAATGCGAGGATCAGCCAATAATCATAACTGTGCATAGCCGCTCCTAGTTCCGGTCCGCGCGCAACAGCGCAACCAACAGATAAATGAACAGCCCCACTGCCAGCAGCAGCGACACCCCGTCCAGAACGCTCATGGAAGTTCTCCCTGTTACGGCGTATTGCCGCGTGTGGGGTCATTGTCGGGAGGGAGGGTGTAAAGGCGCGAGATCGGGGATGGGGACGTGGCATAAAGAAGGCGTAAAGAGTGAGAAGCCGAGCCATCACTCGCTTCGGTGCGCACTTTGCGCAAGAATGTCGACCATTGAGCCCATCGCTGGAGAATCACCCATGAATGTAATCACCACTGATCTGCCCGGTGTTCTGATCATCGAACCGAAGGTATTTGGTGATGAGCGAGGCTTCTTTTATGAAAGCTTCAATGCCAAGGCTTTTGAAGAGGCGACTGGCCTGAACACACAATTCGTCCAGGACAATCATTCGCGCTCGCAAAAAGGCGTATTGCGCGGCCTGCACTACCAGCTGGAAAACACTCAAGGCAAATTGGTTCGTGTCACCGTCGGTGAAGTCCTCGACGTTGCCGTTGATATCCGTCGCAGCTCGCCGCATTTCGGCAAATGGGTCGCTGTGCGCCTGTCTGCCGAGAACCATCGTCAGCTATGGGTGCCGGCAGGTTTCGCCCACGGTTTCGTAGTGCTGAGTGATTTTGCCGAATTCCTCTACAAGACCACCGACTACTACACCCCATCCGCCGAACGCAGCATCCGTTGGGATGACCCGGACCTGGCTATCGACTGGCAACTGAGCGAAGCACCGCAACTGTCGGCAAAAGACCTGGCAGCGGCGTACTTCAAAGAGGCAGAGGTTTTTTCCTGATCCACGATGTCTAAAGCGTTCGAGTGAACCTTGAACAACCGGCATAGAATGGGGTGATAGCGATGGAACTGCGGTGAAACCCCATCACTCAAAACGATATGCACGATCGGTTGGCGAACCCTCGCCCACCTGCCTTCAAGGAGAGTCCTATGCCCTGGTATGCCTGGTTAATTCTGGTCGTTGCCATTGGCTCGATCGTGGGTGGCTTGTTGCTGCTGCGCGACACGGCCAACAAAGTCGAACTGACCGAAGAGCAACGTAAACGCGTCGCCGAACGCAATGCGGAAATGGACGCCAAGGAAGCGCAGGACCGCTGACAGAAAAAAGCCCCGTCAACATTGGCGGGGTTTGTTTTTTTACACGTGTGCATGGCCATATCCAATCCTCAGCCCCTGCTGCCTTTTATCAGCCGGTTTTCGGGCGGATCGAGCCTTTTATCATCCGGTCGGAATCACCGTTCGTGTCACTCTCATGACCGGTTTGGATCAAGATCGAAGCATCTGCATGCTTTTTAGAAGTAGAAGTACAGTCACCATCCAATTTTCATTGGTTAATATGTTGCGCATTGATGTGGAGATATCAAATGCGTTACTCGCAGGACCATAAAGCCCAGACCCACAAACGCATTATCAAGGAAGCTTCCGCGCGATTTCGACGCGACGGTATCGGTGCGACCGGCCTGCAACCTTTGATGAAAGCACTGGGCTTGACCCACGGTGGTTTTTACTCGCACTTCAAGTCCAAGGACGAACTGGTAGAAAAGGCACTGCAAGAAGCCGGCGAGCAAGTCGACGGCTTGTGCGCGCAAATCTTCTCCGAGGAACATCCCCTCGAAACCTTTATCGACACGTACCTCTCCGAATGGCACCAGACTTCACCCCATGAAGGCTGCCCGCTGCTGACCATTTCTTCGGAGCTGGGGTTGCGCGGTCAACCCAGCCCGACCAGCGATGTGGTGCTCAAGGCCCGCCTTGAGCAGATCGAAAGCACCCTCAAAGGAGACAATGCCGCCGATCGCAGCGTCGTCATCATGTCGACACTGGTCGGCGCTTTACTGCTATCGCGCAGCGTTGCCGACGTCGAGTTTGCGCAACGAATACTCGACGTCGCCCGCGACCATCTCAAACAGCCACAGGATTAACCCTGCCAACGCTTGAATAAAACGCTGGCGTTCACCCCGCCGAATCCGAAGCCATTGGACAGGGCGTACTCGATGGCCATAGGCCGCGGTTTGCCATGAACAATGTCAACACCTTCAGCCGCAGGGTCGGGGTTATCGAGATTGAGCGTGGCCGGAACGATCTGATCGCGAATGGCCAACAACGTGAAGATCGCCTCAATCCCGCCTGCTGCGCCGAGCAAATGACCAGTCGCCGATTTGGTCGACGTGACAGCAATCTTGTTGTCTGAACCAAACAACGACTTGATGGCCGCCAACTCGCCGAGATCCCCCACCGGTGTCGACGTTGCATGGGCATTGAGATGCTGCACCTGCGCCGGCGTGACTCCGGCCTGAGCCAACGCCAGCGACATCGCCCGGCGAGCGCCGCTGCCATCTTCAGGTCCGGCCGTCAGATGATAGGCGTCGGCACTGGTGCCGTACCCGACCAATTCTGCGAGCGGCAGCGCACCGCGGGCCAGCGCGTGATCCAGAGATTCAATCACCAACAAGCCCGCACCCTCGCCCATCACAAAGCCATCACGTGCGCTGTCGAAGGGTCGAGAGGCACGCTCCGGGGTTTCGTTGTAGCCGCTCGACAGGGCACGAGCCGCCGCGAACCCGGCCAGGCTGACCCGATCAATCGCCGCTTCCGCACCGCCACACACAGCGATGTCTGCCTCACCGGCACGAATCAAGCGGGCAGCATCGCCAATCGCCTGCACACCGGCCGCGCACGCCGTGACCGGCGCACCCAAGGGGCCTTTGAAACCATGCTCGATCGAGACATGGCCAGCGGCAAGATTGACCAGAAATGAAGGAATCGTGAAAGGTGACAAACGTCGCGGCCCACGGCTGTCCGTTGTGCGTACGGCGTCCGCAATCGCGCCGAAACCACCGACACCGGAACCGATAATGGTCGCGGTGCGCTCCTGACCCTCGGCATCCAGCGCCTTCCAGCCCGCCTGTTCCAGCGCCTGACGCGCCGCTTCCATGGCGAACAGAATGAATCGATCCATTTTTTTCTGTTCTTTGGGCGACGTCGCGAGGTCCGGGTCGAAACCCGCCTCGGCATCCTCTGCCAGCGTCGGCACCACGCCGCCGACCTTGGCCGGCAAATCGGCAACCACGTCGTCAGGCAAGTTTCGCAGACCTGAACGTCCCGCCAACAGACGCGCCCAGACGGCTTCAACGCCACTGCCCAAGGGAGAGACCAGACCCATCCCCGTTACAACCACTCGACGATCACTCATACCGCTCACACCTCAAACCCATTGAATGGCGCCTCACTTGTAACGTGGGGCCGCTTTGCTTTTGGAAAGGTTCGGCGCCAAAACATGGCGCGCGGCCACAAAAGCATCCCAATCGGCCACATCCGGCAACGAAGGAATCGTGACCAACTCCCCCTGATCCAGGCCCGACAACGCCGCATCGACCATCTCCCCCGCGTCCATGACCATCTCCGCTGGAATCTGTGAAGCGTCGATACCAGAGCGTTCCCAGATCTCCGTGCGCGTGACACCTGGCAAAACCGCTTGAACCCTGACACCCGTGCCATCCAGCTCCGCGTTCAACGATTGAGTCAGGCTCAGGACGTACGCCTTGCTCGCGCTGTAAGTAGCGTTGAAGCGCTCGGGAAAGAGCGCCACGACTGAAGCGATATTGATAATCGTCCCTCGCCCCGCCTTGGCAAAACTCGCTGCGGCTGCAGAGGCAAGCCGCGTGACAGTTGTGACGTTCAACTGAATCAAGCGTTCCATCTGATCCAGATCGGCATTGGCCAGTAACCCGTCCGCCGCGACGCCCGCGTTGTTGAGCAACAGGCTGATACTCGAATCACTGCGTAACCGTTGCTCCAGCTTCAGAACATCCTCGCTTTGCGTCAGATCGGCCCTGAGCACTTCCACCTGAACCCCATGTTCGACGCGCAACTTGCCGGCAGCGGCTTCCAGGCGATCCTGATCGCGAGCGACCAACAACAAATCAAAGCCGCGGGCAGCCAAACGCTCTGCGTAAATCGCCCCGATGCCCGATGAAGCGCCAGTGACGAGGGCGGTACCCTGGGATTGGACAGCGTTCATGACGGTACTCCTGGAATTGACTCATGAATGACCTGCGTCTGAAAAACCCGGCGCAGTGTCGATGGCGGTTTTATTATAGGCATAATCCATCATTAATATGATAGCCGTAATTTTAGTGGCGCCGACGAAAGGTGCGTGTTGTTCACACATCTAGATGCCTGGGATTCTGGGAGGAAACGCCACTCGCCAGATCGAGTAGGAGGCGGATTTACATCTGCCGTCCTCTCGCACCACCGCACGTACGGATCCGTATACGGCGGTTCAAGATATGCGATTAAGCCGGTTTATCGTTTCCAGTCCCGAGACTAGCCCAAGTTGGTCCCACAGCTTCTTCGGCAACACCTGATTCAGATGAGATGCGCTCGAACTCCACCATGGGCCGCGACCCTTGAAGGCTGATTTTTAGGCGCGTTGCTCGCTGAGCCCCAAGCGCATCTAGTTGTGCGCCCTCGTTGAGTGCTGCTTCCATTGACGCCAGAAGGCGCAGCGAAGCTTACGACGCACCCAGCCGTCAATTTCCTCAAGTGGCCGTCTGCTCTGACTTAGCTTGAAGTAGCCTGCCCACCCACGCAGCACAGGGTTTACCCGCTCGATAACATTCGCCATCTTGTGACCCCGCGCGCCGCGCAGCAGGTCTCTGAGCCGGTCGCGCAAGCGACCCAGGCTCGCCGTCGTCACTCTCAGCCTCGGCTGATGATGCCAGCTCATCCCGTAACCCAAGTAATCACACATCCAAGGTCTGGCGATCCGGCTCTTTTCACGATTCAGCGTCAGTTTCAGGCGCTGATTCAGGAAGCGCTCGACGCCTGCCATCACTCGCTCACCAGCACGACGACTGCGCACATAGATGTTCGCGTCATCGGCATAGCGCACGAAACGATGACCCCGCCGTTCCAGCTCGCAGTCGAGTTCGTTGAGCAGGATGTTCGACAGCAACGGCGACAGCGGGCCGCCTTGCGGCGTCCCTTCCTGCCGTCGACTGACGAGCCCACCTGACATCGTTCCCGCTTCGAGATAGCGACGGATCAGCGTGAGCACCCGCTTGTCTTCGACTTGACGCTTGATGTACGCCATCAATACATCGTGGTTGACCCGATCAAAGAACTTCTCCAGATCGAGTATCACACACCAGCGGTGACCCGCCGCCACATGGGCGCGGGCAGTTTCGATGGCTTGATGAGCGCTTCTACCCGGACGAAAACCGTAGCTGTAGTCCGAGAACAGTGGATCGAAGATCGGCGTGAGCTGTTGCAGTAGAGCCTGTTGGATCAGGCGATCCGCAACGCAGGGAATACCCAGTTGCCGTGTTCCGCCTTTAGGTTTGGGGATGTCGACGGCGCGCACAGCTTGCGGGTGATACTCGTCGGCCAGCAACCGAGTCTTGAGAATCGGCCAATACTGTTTCACGTAGCCCGCCAATTGGTCGACCGTCATGCCATCGGCACCCAGTGCGCCCTTGTTGCTGCCCCCCCAGAGAAGACTGTGACTCCAAGTCCCGGACAGAGTCCGAGGATGACGGCTGACAGAAATTTCTGCATTTCGGTATTCAACGAGACTTTGACGCCTACTGGCGGCATAACTTGTTCGGCCCTTGGTGGCGCGGTTGATCGCCACTTACTAAGGCTTCGGCTGACTTCTGCACGTTCATCCCGCCGTCTCTCGACGCTCGGTAGCACAGTGGCAAACGTGCAGATCTCCCAGGGTAATTCACGCGACCTTCCTGCTTATGCCTGTCGGATCTACGTCGCAGCGTTCCGTGCAAGTATTGGGCTTTGAGGATACATCTTACCCCGCTGCGCCGCCTCTATCCGCTTCCTGTTCGTCAGGCCAGCATTTTGCCTCGGGCTTCCTTCAGATTCGCAGTCACCCACGACACCCTTGCCTCTGGCTAACACTTCCCCTTGCCGGGTGTGTAGAGGACTTTTACCTCCAAGTCACCAGCGAGGCCACCACAGCCAAGCTGGTTGCGCTAACGCGCAACGCGCCATGCCTGGCGCACAAGCAAAAAAGGCCGGTCAATGACCGGCCCCTGGCGTTGAGTTACAAGCTTAGTTCACATGAAGTTTTTCACGGTTTTTGTCCAGAATCGCTTTACCTATCCCCTTCACTTCCAGCAGTTCGTCTACGGATGAAAATGGCCCATTACTTTCACGATAAGCAACAATCGCCTTGGCTTTGGTCTCTCCGATACCCATCAACTCGCGCTGCAGTGTCGGGGCATCGGCTGCATTGAGATCGACTTTACCAGACTGCGCCTTTGGGGCAACCTCCAGGGTCAGAGGTGGGCTGGTAGATTCGGGTTTCGCCGCCGGCGCGGCGATGGTGGCAACAGAAGCGCTGGTGAGCAGGGCAAAAACCAGAGAGTAGAAATAGCCAGTACGCATAATTGAAGCTCCATGACATCGTTTTTAGAAAGCAGCTTTTCCGAAGCTGCCTTCCAAACTTAGGCTATGAGATGGAACTGTCAAAAATGTGTCCGTTACAGGATGTGAAACAATCAGGGCTCGAGACGGCGTTGCTGGTAGATCCAGTCGACGATCTCGCCATCGGGTGTGTAGCCGCTGACGGTTTCGCGCAGGATTTGGCGGACGCGGGAGTAATCGTCCTGCTCAACGGCATTCAGCAACTCCGTTAAACGGGGTTTGAGTAAGTCCCAGGGTAGATGGTCTTCGTTGGCGGTCATAATCATCGGGTGCTGCGTGGCCGCTACGTTGTCACCGATCAGCAACTCCTCATAGAGCTTCTCGCCCGGGCGAAGACCGGTAAATTCGATCGAGATATCCCCTTGCGGATTCTTCTCCGAACGGATGCTCAACCCGGAAAGATGAATCATCCTCTCCGCCAGTTCGACAATTTTTACCGGCTCCCCCATGTCCAGAACGAACACATCACCGCCCTGCCCCATGGAACCTGCCTGGATCACCAACTGCGCGGCTTCGGGGATGGTCATGAAATAGCGGGTGATTTTGGGGTGTGTGACTGTCAAAGGGCCACCAGATTTAATCTGGCTATGGAAGAGCGGGATCACGGAACCCGACGAACCCAGCACATTGCCAAACCGAACCATTGTGAAACGGGTTTTGTTGACTCGGGAAACATTGGCCTTGTCGCCGAACAAAACGGGGGCAATTTCACGGCTCAGGGCTTGTAGGGTCAGTTCGGCGAGGCGCTTGGTGCTGCCCATGACATTGGTGGGACGAACGGCCTTGTCAGTGGAGATCAGCACAAAGTTGGAAACGCCGGACTGCAATGCCGCCTGGGCTGTATTCAGCGTTCCGATCACATTGTTCAGCACGCCTTCGGCGATGTTGTGCTCTACCATTGGCACATGTTTGTAAGCAGCGGCGTGGTAGACCGTGTCCACTCCCCAGGTCTTCATGACATCCAGCAGCTTGTGCGGGTGGCGGATGGAACCAAGTATCGGCAACAACTTGATCGATACCGACTCACGAATGCCGCGTTGCTCCAACTCCGAGAGGATGCTGTAGAGGTTGAACTCGCTGTGATCGAACAACAGAAGTGTGGTCGGCCCTAACAGGAAAATCTGTCGGCAAAGCTCAGAACCGATCGAGCCTCCAGCGCCAGTGACCATCACAGTCTTGCCTTTGATACAACGCGAGAGCAAATCTGGTTGCGCCGGCACGGAGTCACGGCCCAACAGGTCAGCAATATCAACTTCCTGGATATCTTCGACCTTTACCCGCCCGCTGGCGAGATCGGTGAAGTTTGGAACGCTTCGAATGTGAAGCGGGAAATCTTCCAATAGATTAAGAATTTCCCGGCGGCGTGCACGAGTAGATGACGGCAGGGCCAAGAGGATTTCCTGGGCGCCGGTGACGTCGATCATTTGTTGAATGTGCTTGGGTTTGTAGACCTGGAGCCCTGAGATAGAGCGATTTGCGATACTTTCGTCGTCGTCGATAAAGGCCACTGGGCGCATCACCCGGCCCATGCGTAGTGCCGCCACAAGCTGGTTTCCGGCGACACCGGCGCCATAGATGGCAACCTTGGTCAAGCCATCGTCACGACTAGTGAATGGCACGTGCTGCGCGGCAGTGAACCAGTCGCCCATGAAGTATTGTCGCATGCACAGGCGCAAGCCGCCGATGATCACCATGCTGAGCCACCAATAGTTAAAAATGATGGAGCGCGGCACTACGGCCTGGTGATTACTGTACCAATAGACGACGACGACCAGAATCAGCGATGACAGGCTAACCGCCTTGACGATTGCAATCAGGGCATCGTTGCCAAAATAGCGCATGACAGCGCGGTACATGCCGAAGCGGATGAAAAGCGGGATAGCGATTATCGGGGCGCAGATGAAGAGCCAGAAGTGAGCTCTGAGCGGGTTGTACATGTCGTCGATGCCTAGGCGGACGATGAAGGCCAGCCATAGCGCACCCCAGACTAGTAGCACGTCCATAAGGACCTGGATCAGCCTTTTTTGCCGCCGAGGCAGCGCCAGCAAGAAAGCTCTTACTCTATCCATATGCCTTTCCACCACATCAGCTTGCTCCGTTTAACTGAAATAAATAATGATAGCGGGGGGGGGACCCGCTAGCGTAAATCGTCGGTCAACCTAAAATGGGGTCTTCGCGCTTTATAGGGTGTACATCAGACAGATTCCTAGGCTCATCCCCAGCCAGATAGGCCAAATTCTAAGCCAAACCTATAATACAAACGACCGAAATCGTCACCGCTGGTTAAGTAAGCCTTCCTTCCCTTTCGACGATATGGATTCATAGTCTGGTCAGCGTAGCAATGCGCTCCCAATTCAGATGACGTCGTTGACTCTGTAGTGGTCTAATGAAACCGGACACCCATTTAGGCGAGAATGCTCGCCAGATCGAGGTGTCAGATGACCAAACAACGCCGCTCCTTTACTCCTGAATTCAAGCGCGAGGCTGCCGACCTTGTGCTCAAGCAAAACTACAGCTACATCGAAGCCAGCCGTTCACTCGGCATTGGTGAGTCGGCATTGCGCCGCTGGGTTGACCAGATTCAGAAAGAACATAAAGGCGTCACCCCGCAGAGCAAGGCACTGACTCCGGAACAGCAAAAAATTCAGGAGTTGGAAGCCCGGATTGCCCGGCTTGAGCGAGAGAAATCTATACTAAAAAAGGCTACCGCGCTCTTGATGTCGGAAGATCACGAGCGTTCGCGCTGATTGACCAGTTGAGCGCACATGAGCCGGTTGATTGGCTGTGCAAGGTGTTTGACGCCACTCGCTCGTGTTACTACGCCCAGCGCCTGCGGCGCCGCACGCCCGATGTTGAACGGCTTCGATTGCGTAGTCGCGTCAGTGAGCTGTTCTCGCAAAGTCGCAGCTCTGCGGGCAGTCGCAGCATCCTGTCGCTGATGCGTGAAGACGGTGAGCAACTCGGTCGATTCAAAGTGCGTAGCTTGATGCGCGAGCTTGATTTAGTCAGCAAACAACCCGGCTCC
Organism: Pseudomonas sp. C32; assembly: GCF_030417915.1. NCBI lineage: Bacteria > Pseudomonadati > Pseudomonadota > Gammaproteobacteria > Pseudomonadales > Pseudomonadaceae > Pseudomonas > Pseudomonas sp. C32. Next base: position 136,029 of record NZ_JAUHUK010000017.1, read on the forward strand.
CATGCCTACAAACGAGCGACAGTAGAAAGACTGGAAATCCCGAACACATTGAACCGCGAGTTCGACGTGCCAGTGCCCAATCAAGTCTGGTGCGGCGATATCACCTACATTTGGGCGCAAGGAAAGTGGCA
>NZ_JAUHUK010000018.1:0-134703 GCF_030417915.1 Pseudomonas sp. C32
TATTATTAGGCTTGTTTGGGGTTGTAGATGTTGAGGCGGATCTAGTTTTTGCCCTTCAGGATGTCCAGTGCTACATCGACGATCATGTCTTCCTGACCACCGACCATTTTGCGACGCCCCAGCTCAACCAGGATGTCCACGGTGTTCAACCGGTATCGCTTCGCAGCGACCTCGGCATGTCGCAGGAAGCTTGAATACACACCGGCATAGCCCAGCGCGAGCGTCTCCCGGTCGACTCGTACAGGGCGATCTTGCAATGGCCGCACGATGTCATCCGCTGCGTCCATCAGGGTGTAAAGATCGGTGCCATGATTCCACCCCATACGCTCTGCCGCAGCGATGAACACTTCCAATGGCGCATTACCGGCACCCGCGCCCATACCTGCCAAGCTAGCGTCGATGCGATCACAGCCCTCCTCCACCGCCGTGATGGAGTTAGCAACCCCCAGGCTCAGATTGTGGTGGGCGTGCATCCCGGTTTCGGTCTCGGGCTTCAGTACGCTCTTGAACGCCCGAAATCGATCACGGATGTCCTGCATGTTCATGGCACCACCCGAGTCAGCCATGTACACGCATGTGGCACCGTAGCTTTCCATCAGCTTCGCCTGAGCGGCTAATTGCTCAGCCGGGATCATGTGGCTCATCATCAGGAAACCAACGGTGTCCATTCCGAGCTCACGGGCGTATTCGATATGCTGCCGGGATACATCTGCTTCGGTGCAGTGAGTCGCGATTCGCACAACCCGCGCGCCAGCCTGATATGCAGCTTTCAGGTCATGAACAGTTCCAATCCCTGGCAGCAGGAGTGTTGTGATTTTTGCGTGCTGGACGACATCGGCCACAGCTTCGATGTATTCGATATCGGAATGCCGACCGAACCCATAGTTAAAGCTTGATCCGCACAGACCATCGCCGTGCGCCACTTCGATAGAATCCACGCGCGCTTTATCCAACGCACGGGCGATCGCCTGGACGTTCTCGATGGTGTACTGATGACGGATCGCGTGGCTGCCATCACGAAGGGTTACGTCCGAGATATACAGTTTCTTGTTGGCGTTCATATTCAGGCTTCCCCTTGGCGGGTTTGCGCAATGCGCTCGGCACAGGCCATTGCAGCGGAGGTCATGATGTCGAGGTTGCCCGCGTAGGCAGGCAGATAATGAGCCGCGCCTTCAACTTCAAGGTAAACGGAAACCTTCAAGCCGCTGCGTGGGCCGAGACCCTGCACGTTAACGGGTGCATCGTCCGGGATGTCCTCGAACTGGACGTTTTGCTTCAGCCTGTAACCCGGCACATAGCTTTGAACCACTTCCACCATATCGGCAATGGATCGCTCAATCGCGCTCTGGTCTGCTCGCTCCGCGAGCACAAAGACAGTGTCGCGCATGATCAATGGAGGCTCAGCAGGGTTGAGGACAATGATCGCTTTGCCCTTTGTAGCCCCACCCAGCTTCTCGATCGCGCTGGTGGTGGTTTCGGTGAACTCATCGATATTTGCACGAGTGCCCGGGCCTGCTGACTTGCTCGAAATAGAGGCCACAATTTCTGCGTAGTGGACTTTGGTCACCCGGGAAACCGCCGCGACGATAGGAATCGTGGCCTGGCCCCCACAGGTGACCATGTTGATGTTTGACGAGCTCAATTCCGCGTCCAGATTGATCGCGGGAATAACGTAAGGGCCGATCGCAGCAGGCGTCAGGTCGATGACACTCACGCCGTGCTCTTGAAGGAGCTTGTTGTGGTGGGCATGAGCGCCGGCACTGGTCGCATCAAAAACGATTTTGATAGCCTTGAAATCCGGGAGCCCCAGCAGACCATCAATGCCGCCAGCCGTGGTGGCGACGCCCATACGCTCGGCACGAGCAAGACCATCAGATTTCGGATCGATTCCGACCATGGCGCCCATTTCCAGCAGCTTGCCGTGGCGCAGGATTTTGATCATCAGGTCGGTGCCGATATTGCCCGAGCCGATGATGGCAACTTTAATTGGTTGGTTCATTTTGGTTCCTCTTCTAGGCGCCCCGCCGAGGGCAGTCAGCGCCGGGAATTTTATGCTTCAGGCCTGACTACGCTTGCGCTCTGCCAGTGTTCGCCCGCCAGCGGCCCACTGAGTTTCAGGAATTTCCTGAATCAGCACCCTGACGCTTTCAACCGGTGCGCCAAGGCTCTTGGCGATGGCCTCAGTGACATTCACAAGCAATTGATGCTTGAGCTCTTCACTGCGTCCCTCAGCTATGTGGATCATGGCAATAGGCATGACACGTCCCCCAATCAGTGATTGTTCGTACCAACGAAACGCATGGAAACACTGCCCAAATGCTGGTAGCGCACGCTGATGTGGTCACCCGCTTCAACAGCTATCGCCTCAGTCATGCCGCCAGTCATGATGAATGTGCCTGCTGGGATTTCCTGGCCTTTGGCGCCCAACATGTTTGCGAGCATTGCAACGCTCTGTGCGGGATGGCCGAGGACGGCAGCACCTGCAGCGGTGGCGACTACCTCACCATTCTTTTCAAGCACGACGCCCAGGCATTTGAGATCGATGCCAACCGGGCGGAGCATCTGGCCGCCAGTTACGTAGCGGGCGGAAGAGGTGTTGTCCGCAATCACGCTTTTGAGGTCAAAGCGGAAATTCTCATAACGAGAGTCGATGACTTCCACCGCTGGCAGAATGAAATCGGTCGCAGCCAGTACATCACCGATGTGGCAGCCAGGGCCTTTGAGCGGGTGCTTCAAGACGAAAGCGATCTCGGCCTCAACCTTTGGATGGATCAGGCCACCCACGTCGATAGCAGCACCATCCAAGCAGGAACCGTAGTCGGTTAGAAAACCATGGATAGGATCGCTTACGCCCATCTGCTTCATCTTTGCGAACGACGTCAGGCCCATTTTCAGACCGGCGATGCGCACGCCGCGCGCTATCTTGCGGCGGCGGATGGCGTCTTGAATCGCGTACGCATCCTCCCAGTCCATATCAGGGTGAGCGTCAGTGATCTTGGCGACGGCCTCGCGCTTGAGCTCGGCGTTTTCCAGGTGTTCTGCAAGTTGTTCAATTATTGCGGTCGAGAGATTCATAGTGTTTTCCTTCAAACAAAACGGACGGAAGCAGACCCGATACCACCGAGGCTGATACGCAGCTGGTCGCCGGCCTGGACAGGCACCATCGCCGCCAAGGATCCGGAGAGAATGATCTCACCGGCTTTGAGACCGATGCCCAGATGGCCGAGGGTGTTGGCAAGCCAAGCCACGGCATTGGCTGGATGACCCAAAGCGGCCGCTCCGGCACCAGTGGCCACGATCTCCCCGTTCTTCTCAAGGGTCATACCCACGCAAGCGAGATCTACGTCGCGTGGGTCGACTGCACTGTCGCCGAGCACAAAAGCAGCGGCTGAGGCGTTGTCCGCAACGGTGTCTTGAATCTGAATTTTCCAGTCGCGGATCCTGGAATCCACGATCTCGAAACAAGGCATGACCGACGCCGTTGCCCTCAGGACATCAGCTACAGTGACGCCAGGGCCCTGCAGGTCTTCTTTAAGTAGGAAGGCAATCTCACCTTCTGCCTTAGGAGCGATCAGGGTGCTGGCGGCAATCGCGGCACCGTCGGTGAAGAGCATGTCGGAGAGCAGATGACCGAAGTCCGGCTGATTCACCTTCAGCATGTTCATGACGACCTGACTGGTCACACCGATTTTCTTGCCAATGACTTTCGCGCCCGCATCAATACGAGGCTGGATCATCGCCAACTGAACGGCATACGCCTGTTCAAGTGTCATGTCGGGATGGCTGTCGGTGAGCGGGGCAATGGCCTCGCGCGATTGCAGTGCGTTATGCAACTGCTGACCAATTTTCTGAATTTCAGGCGAGCTCATAGTGATTCCTCAAAGGCGCACGCAGACATTGCGTAGTTCCGTGTAGAACTCCAGGGAGTGCACGCCGCCTTCGCGGCCGATACCCGATTGCTTGGAGCCACCAAAGGCGGTGCGAAGGTCACGCAGGAACCAGGAGTTGATCCAGCAAATGCCCACTTCGAGCGCTGCACCCATCCGGTGTGCGGTTTGAAGGTCAGACGTCCAAACGCTCGACGCCAGGCCATAAGGGGTGTTGTTGGCCAATGCAACTGCTTCCTCCTCGGTGTCGAAAGGAGCGATGTGGCAGCACGGGCCAAAAATTTCTTCCTGAATAACCGAGGAGCTTTCCGGCAAGCCTGTCCAGATGGTTGGCTCAACCCAGGCGCCCTCGGCAAGGTGAGCAGGAACGTCAGGCACGCCACCGCCGTAAACTACAGTTGCACCATCTTTCTGCGCTTGGCTGTAGTACGAGAGAACTTTTTCACGGTGTCCAAGAGAAATTACAGGCCCCATGGTGGTTCCCGACTCGTTGGGATCACCTACTTTGATGCCTTGAGCATGTACCTTGAAGGCAGCGACGAAGCGATCAAACAACGGACGCTGCACGTAGATACGTTCGGTGCCCAGGCAGACCTGGCCGCTGTTTTCAAACACAGCTCGACCTAGGCCCTTGACTGCTTTTTCGAGGTCTGCGTCAGCGAAGACGATACCGGCGTTCTTACCCCCCAACTCCAGGGAGACGGGGCGAATACCCTTCGCTGCTGCTTTCATGATGACCTCACCAGTACCTGTCTCGCCGGTGAAGGTTATGCCGTCTACGCCTGGATGGCTGGTAAGAAACTCGCCCGCCGAGTCACCACCAAAGCCATGGACGACGTTGTAAACGCCCGGCGGAATACCCGCCTCATTCATGACTTCTGCCAGAAGCGTTGCCGTTGCAGGCGTTTCTTCTGAAGGTTTGACGATCACGGTATTACCGCACGCCAGAGCAGGCCCGACCTTCCAGGTCATCAGCAACAATGGAAGGTTCCAGGGGCACACCACTCCGATCACGCCCCGAGGCGTACGGATCGCGTAATTCACTGCTTTGCCACCGTCTGGGGTGTCCATGACGAAGCTTTCGGCAGGCACATTTTTGATGAGGTCAGCAAATACTTTAAAATTCGCCGCACCGCGCGGAATATCGAGGTGATCTGCTAAGTGGTGAGGCTTTCCTGTATCCGCAACTTCGGCGGCCACGAATTCTTCCTGACGCCGCTCGATGCCATCGGCGACCTTGTGCAGCAACGCAGTGCGCTGGGCTACGGTGAGTTTGCTCCACGGGCCATGAAGAGCAGCTCGCGCTGCCTTTACAGCGGCATCCACGGTCGACTTGTCAGCCTCATGAACGCGGCCGATCAAACTGTTGTCGGCAGGGTTACGGTTCTCGAAGGTACGCTCACTGCTAACCCAGTCGCCGTTGATGAAATGACGGAATTCATTGACAGGCATGTCGGTTCCTCTCGTTCTTAGATATTGAATAGGGTGGCTTCAGGGTCGGCGGCGGTGAGGTAGTCCCACATGCGCTCGTAGATCCGTCCCGAGTTCGTCGCCCGCAGTGAGCACTCTTCGTCGGACAGGATTGGGGAATCGCCCAGGCCGGCGCTTCTAACGATCAACTCGATGCGCGCCGAATCTTCGAGGTACCAGGTCAGAGTCAGTGCTTCGACCAAAGACGCACCAGCAACGATGGCTCCATTACCCCGCATTACGAGCGCCTTTCCCGCGCCGAACAGATCAGCCAGACCAGATGCTTGGTCGTCGCTGCGCAGCAGCTGAACGTCATCCCAAAGCGGAATGCCTGGCTGAAAATAGGTGCCCATGCCATGGCGTGCGTGGGGAGTCAGCCTTGCGGCTGACAACGCCATGACTTGGACAGGCATGCTGCGCATGACTGCGCGAATTTCAGGACGCCGGCGATAGATTTGCTGATGAATTCGAACTTCACCCAGCACACCTTCGGGCAGCGCGCCATTCACAGGGACGACAATGCCATCCTCCCCTGGCTGGATAAGCCCCATTGGTTTGGCCGCACAGACGAGGAAGTGATCTTCGTCCAAGCGCAGACTGCAATGACCGTAGGCGTGTGCAAGCCCCGCACGACCCAGTGCACGAGCTGCCATCCGCAGCTGGACTTGATCGCTTTGAGTTGGAACTGGCACGCCGCTCATGACTTGAACTCCGGAATATCAGGCTTGGAGCCCCACATGCAGAACGACTTGGGAACCGCTGGAAACTTGCGCGGATGGTGAGTGAGGGACTGCTCGGCGGTGATCTGGCTCACACCGGTCGAGTACTCGTATGTCATGCCGTCAGGCCCTTCGAAGTACAAGAACACGGCGCCGGAAGTCGGATGCCTGCCCGGCCCAAAAAGGATTTTAATGCCCCTTTCCTGGAGGTAATAAAAGGCACGCATCACATCATCAACACTCTCAACCTGGTGGTTGATGTGCTGGACACCTGGGTACGCGGACGGGAACAACGCGATTTTGTGGTGCACGTCATCGATACGAAGCAATGGTGCCTCGCCGATCCAGTCACTCACCTTGGCGTTGGCGACTTTTGTCCAGAACGCCTCGTCGCGGCGGGCATCAAGGGTGCGCAACCCAATGTGGCTAAACCCGGTAACACCCGCGTCTCGGGTCGGAAAATAACGAGGCCCTGATGCGTGAGGACGTAGGACGAGCTCGATGTTGTTGCCGCTGGGATCTTTGAAATGGATGAAGTCATCGACGTAGCGCACTTCACAGTCACTACGAGTGGCGTGCGATACCTGGAATTTATGTTGCTCCAACAGCACTGCAGCGCTTTCAAGCTCATCCTTGGTGCAAACTTCAAATGCAGAGGTAGTTTCGCGTGGATCACCCTCGTAGTAGCACAAGGTATGATCACGGCTATCAGACTTGAAATAGACCGCACCGTTGGCTTCACGGGCGACTTCAAGACCGAGGATTTCGGTAGCGTATCGGCGGGCGTTATCCAGGTTAGCGGTGCCCAAGCGCACGTAACGAATGTCGTGCAGATTGATCATGGCATTGGCCTTTGCTTTATTTTTGTCTGGACACATCCTCTCGTCGCCGGCTAAATAACAGAAGCAAATTCTCTTTATTCAATCTATTTGATTTGGTTATAGTTATGCGCACGGATCTGAACCTGCTGAGACTGCTGCTCGCGATTTACGAGCACGGAAACGTTACAGCTGCAGCCAAACATCTGGGCATTAGCCAGCCTGCAGCCAGCGCCTCGCTGGCCCGGTTGAGACAATCGATGGACGACCCGCTTTTCATCCGTGCAGGCGTCAACATGGAAGCCACCCCGCGCGCCCAAGCGATCATCGAACGCACGCGTGAGGTGATCGAGATCATTGATAAGGAGATCTTGAGTAGCCCAACGTTCGACCCAAGCACCAGCGACCATGAGTTCACACTGTGCTTAAGCGCCGTGGGTGAAGTCGTGTTCTTGCCGGCACTCTTTGATCGGCTCAGACACGAAGCACCTCATACGCGGATAAAGACCATCAGTCTTGCCCCGGACAAACTGGCTGATGCGCTGCGTGAAGGTACTGTCGATACCGCCTTGGGATATTTTCCCGACCTCACCGGCCCCAACATTTATCAGCAGCGCTTGTTTTCTCATGACCTAGTTTGCATGGTCAGATACGGACATCCACTCAAGGGTAACCGCCTAACATTGGACGCGTTCTGTGATGCAGACCATTTGCAGGTAAGAGATGGAAGCCGTAGCCAGGAGATGTTTGAGACGTACCTCACCGAACATAACGTACAGCGCAAGATCGCTTTGCAGATCTCGCACTACATGAGTGTGCCGGCGCTCATCGAAAATTCGGATTTGGTTGTTGTCCTGCCGCGCACCGTCGCCAGCCTATACGCCAACGAGGCAAAAGTCCGCTCGATGGAGGCGCCACTGGAGCTGCCCACCTACGACCTCAAGCAGTACTGGCACGGGCGGTTGCACCACTCGCCGATTAATGTTTGGCTGCGCCACCTGGTGGCAGACATCTTCATTACCCCGCCCGCCCGAGCTTGATTGTCCAAATGATAAACGCCCGGCTATCCAGTGATAGGCCGGGCGGTGATCATCATCGTTTGAGCCCAGTCGGCGGTAGATGTGGCTAGGCGTTGCGCCTGATCGGCTCCCCCACCCAATGTCTTGTACAGATTCACTTCGCTGGACAGTTGATTGAGCCGATCGCTAATCAGCTGCTGACGACTGGTGTAAAAATGACGCTGAGCATCTAGAAGAACCAGATAGCTGTCGAAATCTGAACAGTATCGGCGCTCCGCGAGCGCCGTAATACTGTTCGGTCGTCCCTACCAGCGCGCGCTGCGACCCCAGCTGTTCCTTATAGGTTGTCCGTGCAGCCAAACTATCGGCGACCTCACGAAACGCAACCTTAGTGGCCTGTTCATAACGCGCGATTCCGACGTCCTTTTGGATTCTAGAGTAGTCGAGGCTCGCCTGAAGGCTGCCATCAGTGAAGATGGTCAGTCGAATACTGGGTAGAAACAACCATGCACCTGATCCACCTCCCCAGAGACCCGAGAGCTCATCGCTTCAGGGCTAGCCAGATGCCGGCAATCGTTCAACAAGTCATCTGACCAGAAAGCAAGGGGAAGCGACATCCTTGCCGACCCCTATCTGTATCAAGCTGTAGGAATGCGACGAGCCTTCTGCTCGGCTACCAACCACGCTTGCGGTAAAGCCAGCAGCAGCCAAGTCTTCAGTAAAGTTGTTACTGTCCAAGTCAGTAAACCATGCAAACCGCCGCGATCTGGTGCTGTCCTGCCAGAAACGAAAGCTCCAACTCCGATTGCCACCAGAGTAGAAAGGAACAACCAGATTCCAGCACCAGTCGCGCATGGCCTCAGTCTGGACTTGAATCGTTTATAAAATGGATCGAGCACGATCGAAGAAGCCGTGGCGCTGCAATTTGCTTTCATTAGGTCGCCGTTGCGGCTATCTGAAAAGGGTATCTACTCAACCGTTGAGAGGCTCAATCATCACTTGTACCATTGCCGAATCGGCAATGGTATTTAGGTTTTGAACTCTAGGGATAATGATGATGAGCTCCAAAAAAATCCTTCAAGAACCCGCCGTCCGCTATTTTTTAGAAGTCGTCAGATCCGGCTCCATTAGTGAAGCAGCCTCAAGACTGAATGTAGCGTCTTCAGCTATCAGTAGGCAGATCGCAAAGCTGGAAGCTAGCCTGGACACTTTGCTGTTTGAGCGAACGGCGCGGGGTATGCAGCCGAGCGCTGCAGGAGAATTGCTGGCGGCTTATGCCCTTAGAGTACAGATGGACAGTGATCGAGTCAGTAATGAAATCGAGTCCCTGAAAGGCTTGGGTCGAGGACTCGTGCGGGTAGCCTCGACCAGCGGCTTTGCTTTGGAGTTTCTGCCACGAATTGTCAGTGAATTCCAAGCCATATATCCGGGCATACAGTTTCAATTGCACGTTGACACCGCTGACTGCGTGGCGCGTCGTTTACGGGAGGGGCAATCGGATATCGGGCTGACTTTTAGCCAAGCACCTGAGGCCGATATCAGCGTCCACACTAGAATATCTGCTCCCATCTATGCAGTGATGAGCAGTCGTCACGAGCTCGTAGGAAAACGCTACGTATCGCTTAAGCAGCTTGCTCTCTATCCGCTTGCTCTTCCGCAGCGAGGAATTTTGATGCGAGATCTGTTCGACGTTTGCTGCAGTCATCACGGCATAGTTGTAGAGCCGGCTCTCAGCGGCAACTCAATGAGCACTATGCTGGGTTTTGCTCAATACAACGGTGGAATTGCCCTATCGTCTCGTCTGCTCATTCGGAATTTACTGCAGTCGGGTCATCTTCACGCGGTTCCACTCCGTGAGCGCGACCTGATCCATGCTCTGAGCATAGAAATATGTACCCTTAGCGGTCGCCTGCTGCCAGCCGCGACCAAAGCATTCCTGAGCTATCTCCATCGTTCGCTGAATGAGACAGACCCAAATTAAAATCACCATGCCGAATCGGCAACGATAGTTTCTTAAATTTGAAATTGTGGCATCTCAACTCACGGATTAGATTGGGGTCATTCACCCCCACGTTACCTACCGGTGACTCCTCAATCTATTGGTAGTGGAAATGACGATGACACATGCAAATGCGCTGGTGGAAAAGTCGGCAGTAGAGCTGCGCAGTTTGATCGGCTCCAAAGAAATTTCTCCAGTTGAGCTGATGCAGGCTTGCATCGAGCGGATTGAGGCAATTAACCCATTCGTGAACGCTGTCACCGCGACAGATTTTGACAAGGCTTTAGACCAAGCCCGACTCGCTGAGAGAGCGGTGCTCTCGGGCGCACCATTAGGATTGTTACACGGCTTACCCATCGGGATTAAGGATCTCGAAAATACAGCTGGTTTGCGCACTACTTTCGGGTCACCAGTCTTTAGGAATAATGTACCCAGCGAGGACAACGCTCTGGTTGCTCGCATTCGAGCTGCGGGCGGCATTGTGACCGCCAAGACGAATGTCCCGGAAATGGGTGCCGGTGCTAACACGCGCAATGCCGTATGGGGTGCTACTGGCAATCCTTTTGACGCCCGTCTTAATGCAGGCGGTTCGTCCGGCGGATCCGCTGCGGCATTAGCGACAGATATGATGCCATTATGCAGCGGCTCAGATACCGGAGGCTCTTTGCGCATCCCTGCAGCCAAATGCGGTGTCGTCGGTTTACGCCCCTCGCCAGGCCTTGTGCCAAGCGAGCGTCGTCTGCTGGGATGGACGCCCATTTCGGTTGTAGGCCCCATGGGCAGAACAGTGGCGGACACATGCCTGCAACTCCAGGCGACTGCAGGACTGCACGTCAGCGACCCGCTCAGCTACGCCCATGCGCACACGTTCAACTGCTTACCCCAAGTCGACTTGAGCACCTTGAGGGTGGGCTTCACTGAGGATTTCGGCTGTTGCGAAGTCGACAATCAGATTCGTGAAGTTTTCCGCAGCAAAGTCAGGTTGCTCAGCGGTCTATTCAAAACGTGCGAGGCTGTAGAGTTTGATCTTGGCGATGCACATGCTTGTTTCGACGTGCTACGGGCGGAAAGTTTCGTGGCAGGGTTGCGACAGACTTACAAAGACAATCCCGACATGCTGGGTGAAAACCCCAGAGCGAATTATGAACTGGGTATCAAAATGTCTCTGGAAGACTGTACTTGGGCTGCGACCGAGCAGACACGCATCTATCGTCGATTTCAGGCGGTTTTCGACCGTTATGATCTGATACTTGCACCGACGACGCCGATATCACCTTTCCCTTGGCAAGACCCTCATCTGACCTCCGTGAATGATGTGCCGCTGGATAATTACTATCGATGGTTATCACTGACCTATGTGGTAACTCTGGCTACCAATCCAGCCATTTCCCTCCCTTGCGGTCTCGATCATAAGGGTATGCCTTTTGGCATGCAGATCATTGCTCCGTTCCGCCAAGACGCTGCGCTATTGGCCAGTGCAGAACAGATAGAGAAGGTTTCCCAAAATAATCCAGGATTGAGAAGACCCCGCCCCGATTTGCTGAAATTGATCAGCCAGGCAGTCGACCTCAAATCAATTGTCACCGCTGCTCCTGACGCACTGATTGATACTACTGCCGCTCAGGTACAAAACTCAGCTGTATAGAGAAAACAACCGTTGCCCCGAGGAAACTGTCTGTATTTTTTGAGTCGGATTGAAAGTTAACTTGGAAAACAATCGCCGAAGAAGCAACCAAATCTAGCCCCCTTAAATCTGCCAAAACTGACTATCGAGGAACATACCATGAGTGGATTCATACGTAGTTTAAGCAAGCGGCTTCCATCCTTCGCCTTGGGTGCTGTTATTTTTAGCGTTGCTCTAGGCTCGGCTCAAGCAGACACTCTGGGCGATATCAAGTCAAAGGGTACGTTGCTTGTAGTAACCGAGATGCAATATCCCCCTTTTGACTTCATGGAGAACGGCGTTTACACAGGCTTCAATAAAGACCTGCTAGACGAAGTAGGTAAGGAGATCGGAGTCAAGGTTCAATACCGCGACCTGCCTTGGACTAGCATACTCAGCGGTCTCGACGCCAAGAAATTCGATTTCGTTGGTGCGCCGATCAACGCAACCAAAGAGCGCATGGCGCGCTACAGTTTCAGTAGTCCTTTCGCCTTTTCGGGTAACTCGTTCATTAAGAAAACAGGGAATGCCGCCATTGGTAAACCGGAAGACTTCTCTGGCCTACGAGTCGGTGTAATGAAGGCCAGCTCGGTGCAAAAACAAGCGCTGAAGTTCTCCGAAACGCTGCCAAAGCCGATGGATATTCGGGAGTACACAGATATTAATCAGATCTATGCAGACATAGCCAATGGACGTCTGGATGGTGGTGCGTCCACAGCTCCTAACGTCGCCTATGCCGCAGCTAAAAGACCAGACATCTTGCAAGTGGTCGACCCTGCTTTCGGCGCGCCTGTCTACTACGGCTGGATTACCCGAAGCGACAAAGAGGATGAAACTCTTATCGCCGCAGTGTCCGGTGCACTGGCAAAAATCATCTCAGACGGACGTATGGCCACTATTCAGAAAAAATGGTTCGGTCGCACTGAAACACTCCCTGCCACCATGCCTGAGCCCTTGATCTGATCGGGCGCAAGCGGCGGAGACGGGTTTATGGAATTTGATACAGTCATAAAGGCCCTGCCTTTCCTGCTCGAAGGGCTGGGCATCACACTCTACGTGTCAGCTATGGGAACGCTAGGCGGCAGCGTAATAGGCATTATTATCTGCGTTTTGCGCTGGACTCGCGTACCTGTGCTTGTGTGGCTGGCAGCGGTCTATATCAGCTATTTCCGAGGGGTGCCGTTGCTGGTGCAGCTGCTGTTGTTCTACAACTTCCTGCCCTACGCCGGCATTGACCTTTCGCCTTTGGTCGCGGCCATCTGTGCGCTCGGTATGGTGGGGGGCGCATACATCGCCGAAATTCTACGGGGCGCACTTGCCGCGATCCCCAAGGGACAGGTCGAAGCAGGCCTGGCATTGGGTTTCGCACCCCTGTCGATCTGGCAACGGTTGTTGCTCCCACAAATGCTGCGACTTTCGATGCCGGCGATAACCAACGAACTGATTATGCTGGTTAAAGCATCTTCGCTAGTGTCAGTGGTTGGACTGGCGGAAATTACCAGAGTAAGCCAGACATTCGCCGCCAGCACATATCGGCCGATGGAATTCTACCTCGCTGCGGGTGCGTTCTATTTAATTACAAACCTGACTCTTTCGTTCTGCAGCTCGCTGCTAGAGCGCAAGCTGGCAAGGAAATAATGATGGAATTCGCGACTTTTATTTCTTATACGCCTGCGATCCTCCACGGCCTATGGATTACCCTGTCCAGTTGGATCATTGCCTCCGTCGGCGGTGTGCTGCTCGGGCTAGGGATCGCACTGCTACAACGCTCCAGTTCGCTCACCGTACGCATGGCAGTCAGAGCTTATGTGGATGCGCTACGTTGCTTACCGTTGCTGGTAATGATTTTCATCGTGTATGCCGGAGGCCCATCCATTGGCTTGATGCTTGATCCATTGTCAGCCGGGATACTGGTGTTGATCGTTCACGGAAGTGCCTATTTCGCTGAAATTTTCCGAGGCGGCTTCAGCGCGGTTCCGAAAGGCCAGATCGAGGCCGCCCACAGTCTGGCTATGACGCCATTCGCCATTTTACGCCGGGTAACCCTACCCGGCGCCCTCACAGCAGCGGCGCCCTCCTTGATAAACATGATCATTAACGTCTGCAAGGAAACTGCGCTGCTGTCGATCATCACTGTGGCCGACCTGACTTTCGAAGTTCAGAAAATGGCGATAGAAACGTTTGCCTCGTTCGAGTCGATTCTGACGCTGGCGATAGGCTACTGGGTACTGATCGAAATTTTTTCCCGCTTGGGTCAACGTGCCGAATGCCATATCAATCGGCACCTGAATATGAAGAGAAGCGCATGAGTGAGTTTCTGGTAAGCATCGCCAATGTTCACAAAAGCTACGGCGATTTTGAAGTGCTGAAGAACGTCAGCCTGGACGTCCAGCGCTCCGAAGTCATTTGTCTGATCGGCCCAAGTGGTTCGGGAAAAAGCACTCTCCTGCGCTGCATCAATTTTCTCGAAACTTATGACAAAGGATCAATCACCATTGGTGGCAAAATCATCGGCTACCAAGAGGCTGGTGGTAAACGCAAGCTCATGCCCGCCCGCGAGCTTCGGGAGATGCGCCGCAGCATCGGCATGGTGTTCCAGCAGTTCAACCTTTGGCCGCACATGACCACATTGGAAAATGTTGCCGAACCGTTGCTGCGCGTTCAAAAGATGAATGCAATCGACGCGAAGGCTAAGGCACTGCGAATGCTTGAGCGTGTAGGCCTGGCGCAAAAAGCCGAAAACTATCCAGCGGCTTTGTCTGGAGGCCAGCAGCAGCGTGTTGCCATTGCGCGAGCTTTGTCCATGGATCCGGCCTTGATGCTGTTTGACGAGCCCACCTCGGCACTAGATCCGGAGCTGGTGGGTGAAGTTCTGCAAGTGATGCGTGACCTCGCCAACGAAGGCATGACGATGGTGGTGGTCACACATGAGATGGGCTTCGCCGGCAAAGCCGCCGACAAAGTCGCGTTCTTGGACGGAGGGTGCATCGTTCAGTTCGGTACGCCACAACAGGTGCTAAAGGAAAGCGAAGAGCCGCGTTTACAACAATTTCTGCGGAGTTATCACGCGCGTAATGATTTTTGAAGAGCCCCCCATGTCAGCCAGTTTGGCGGAGAAAGTCATGATCGGTTTCAGAATCAAAGCAAGCGGCGAAAAAATTTTGCCGCAATGGGTGGAAGCTTTCCGAGATCTGCCCGTCGCAAATATCAGCGACTGCATGGCGCGTATGACGGCAGGTGGCGCCGATCTTCGGGCTTTTTATAAAGGGCCACGCATGGTCGGCCCGGCCCTGACCGTCAAGACACGGCCGGGGGACAACCTGGTGGTACACAAGGCACTGGACGTGGCGGAACCAGGCGACATCTTGGTAGTAGACGCCGGTGGAGACCTGACCAACGCTTTGGTCGGCGAACTGATGATCGCCCATGCAATACACCGCAAACTCGGTGGGCTAGTGATCTCAGGTGCTATCCGTGACAGCGCAGAATTGCTGGCTGGCAGTTTTCCAGTCTTCGCCTTGGGAGTGACCCATAGAGGGCCATTCAGGGATGGGCCTGGAGAAGTCAATGTACCCATCGCCCTTCACGGAATGGTCATTTCCCCAGGTGATTTGGTATGTGGTGATGCCGACGGAGTGGTCAGCGTAGCGCGTCACGAGGTCGAGGAAGTCCATGCGCTGGCGCTGAAAAGAAATAACGACGAAGTGAAGTTGATGGCGCAGATCAACGCGGGCACGTCAGACCGGAGGTGGGTAGACGAACTACTGATTCGCAACGGCTGTTCGATTGAGTAGCTAATTGGTTTACGTTCAGGGCGCTTAGATCGAGGTTTAGGTTGAACCGCCTCGGATTTTCATACGCCCTAAATATTCGTTGCGGAGCGCTGTTCAAACTTTGGAGCGACTGCTCTTTCTTGAACCTAACCAGACGTTTTAATCTTTAAAGCAACTCGAAGTAAGTGGATACATCGTTACGAGCATCCTGCCACATGGTGATTTTCTGATCTGACTCGCTTAGTACACTAGAAAATACTCTGGAGCTGATCAACCGCCACTAACACACGACACTCAAGGCCCTGATCAATCATGCAGCGGAGAATCGTCACCTGAGTATCTCCGCTTACATGACTTATCGTGGCTGCGTCAAAAATCAACACAAGCTAGAACTTGAGGCGCCCCACCAGCCCTTTCAGTTGACCAGAAATATCCGTCAGGCGAGCCGATCCGGTGTGCGCCGACTGCGCAAACCTTTCAACCAACTGGGCATCGGCATGGATTTGTGAAATGTGTCGGTTGATATCTTCGGCAACCTGATGCTGCTCCTCTGCTGCAGTGGCGATCTGAGCGTTCTGATCGCGAATCGAGTCCACCGAGTCGCGGATCTTGTCAAAACTGTCGCGCGCCTGCTGGATACATTCAACGCTGGTTTGCGAAACCTCCAGGCTCCGTTGCATCTGCTGGGTGACCTCCTTAGTTCGCCGCGCGAAGTTGCCGAGCAAGCTGTCGATCTCGCCGGTTGAGTCTGCAGTACGTCGTGCCAAGGCACGTACTTCGTCGGCCACCACCGCAAATCCACGGCCCTGGTCACCAGCGCGTGCGGCTTCAATCGCGGCATTAAGCGCCAACAGATTGGTCTGTTCCGCGATCGAGCGAATGGTATCGAGGATGGTGTTGATGTTCTTACTGTCCTGGTCGAGCATCTGCATGGTAACTGCCGACTGCTGCAGGTCGTCACTCAATTTAAGAACGCTGCCAGTGGCCTCACCAATCTGCCGTTGCCCGTCGTGCACCTCCCGATAACCGACGTCCGCGCTGGAAGCGGCATGACTGCAAGAGCGGGCCACTTCGTTAGAGGTAGCGACCATCTCGTTGAAAGCTGTGCTCACCAACTCAACTGCTTCGCGCTGGCGCACTGCGGCGCTGTTCATGTTACTGGCCACTTGACTGGTGTTCGCAGCGACCTCTTGCAAATCGGAGGAAGCGCTGCCAATGCGCCGCATCAGTTGCGCGATCATGCCAAGGAACTGGTTGAACCAACCAGCCAAAGTGGCGGTTTCGTCCTTGCCCCGCACTTCCAGTTCGCGGGTCAGTTCGCGGGTCAGGTCGCCCTCCCCTTCGGCGATTTCCTGCAGGCCATCGGCAACGCCGCGAATCGGTCTAACGATCACACCGGCGAAGCTCGCGCCGACGATGGCGAAGATGATTGCCAACACGGCGGCGATCAGTGCGATCAACCCTGTCAGACTGGTGGCCTGAGCCATGACTTCGTCGCGTTTGATCAGCCCGATGAAGCGCCAGCCCAGGCTTTCAGAACTGACCACATTGACCATGTAGGGCACGCCATCGATCTCAACCTGGGTCACGCCATCGCCACTCTTTGCCAGCTCGGTATAGCCGGGGCCCAGATCGGCTAGGGGCTTGAAACTATTTTTGGCATTCGCCGGATCGACCAGAACGTTGCCGTTGGCTTCGACCATCATCAGGTACCCGCTGTCGCCCAGCTTGATGGTTTTAACCAGTTCAGTCAGTTGCTTGAGCGAGACGTCCACGCCGACGACACCCACAGGGTTGCCGCTGGGGTCGGCGAAAGCGCGAACCGTGCTGACCAGCACCATGTCATCCGGTGCCCAATAGTAAGCGCTCGTGCGCACGGTTGAGCCTGGCGCGGCCGCCACGGCGGTCTTGTACCAAGGACGTACTCGGGGGTCGTAGCTGGCCATTTTCGGGTCGTCGGGCCAACCGGCAAAGCCGCCGTCTTTGAGCCCCAGGGAAATAGACGCGGTGGTCGGATGGGTCTCGGCAAATCTATCGAAAATAGCCTGGAGTCGCTGATCCGCTTCGGTCACAGGCGTTTGCTCAGCATTGGCAGCGGTATAGTTTTTCAATCCCTTGACGGTGGCGATTCGAGGATCCTTG
Source organism: Pseudomonas sp. C32 (assembly GCF_030417915.1). Taxonomy (NCBI): domain Bacteria; kingdom Pseudomonadati; phylum Pseudomonadota; class Gammaproteobacteria; order Pseudomonadales; family Pseudomonadaceae; genus Pseudomonas; species Pseudomonas sp. C32. The sequence continues at coordinate 17,491 of NZ_JAUHUK010000018.1, forward strand.
GCAAGGTATTCGACGTTTTGGCGGATGCTGTCAAAGAACTGCTTCATACCGTTATCGATCTGGCGAATTTCACGACCGCTGCTATCCAGGAAATTGGCCTGTGCCGCGCTCCGCAAGTTCAATACGACAAGCACCGCAACCAGAATCACCGGAAGGCAGGCGATGGCGGCAAATACCCATGTCAGCTTCTGTTTGATGTTCATGACTTCTCCAGCGGGTATTTATAAGGAGTTAGGGCGAGCCGATGGAACGGATATACCGACTGAAATCAGAACAGCGCCCACGACGACTGCCACGAAATCTGCAAGGCAGTGTCCGTAGATAAAAATCAGTGTTTGTTTTCCTGTCAGGCAGGTTCTCGCCCGTTAGTCCGACGGAGATGGGCGAGAAAGTTCATGCACTGCTGCTCAGCTCAGAAACGCCCGGGAGCAAAGGGTGCCGGATCGACCACAGGCGCCTCGCCCATCATCAATTCTGCGAGCAGTCGACCGCTGACCGCGCCTAGCGTAAATCCTTGATGGGCATGGCCGAAATTGAACCAGAGCCCTTTATGCAAGGGCGCCGCGCCGATTACCGGCTTCATGTCTACAGTGCAGGGTCTGGCGCCGCTCCAAGGCGTGCGCTCCACCTGGGGGCCTAAGGCTAATACCTGCCGTGCGGCCCGCTCGGCCTTGCCCAGTTGCACAGGTGTTGGAGGTGCACTCAAGCTGGCGAATTCCGCCCCCGTTGACAGGCGAATACCGCGCTTCATCGGCGCCAGCATGTAGCCTTGTTCGGTATCCAGCACCGGGCGGCTCAATGTCGCGCCATCGGCAAAGTGAGCGTGGTAACCACGCTTAACGAACAACGGAATGCGGTAGCCCAACTCGCCAAGCAGTTCGTGAGCCCAGGGGCCCAACGCCACGACCATCTGCGACGCGCCGACTGATCCAGAATCGGTGTCTACGCTCCAACCGGCTCCCGACTGACGCAACGATCGCGCATCGCCACGCAAAATCTCCCCACCTTCACGAACGAACAGATCGGCATAACGCTGCACCAACTCACCCGGCTCAATGCACGTCCAGGGTTGCAGCCAATGAATGCCCCCCACCAATGCATCGCTCAACGCTGGTTCCGCCATTCTGAGCGCGACACCGTCCAGGTGCTCAGACAACACGCCGTGTGCACTCACGCGTACCGCACGCTCCACCGCCTCATCGAATTGCTGCGGGCTACGAAAAGCCTGTATCCACCCTTTGCGCACGATCAGGTTTTGCGAACCGCTTTGATCAATCAACTCCGAATGCTCGCTGATCGAGTGCTCAATCAGCGTGCGAAAGGCATCTGCAATGGCCTGGTAATGCCTAGGCGCGGAGTTGGCCCAATACCTGACCAAGGCAGGGACGTATTCAGGCATCGCGCGCAAATGGTAATTGACGCCAATGTCACGCTTGGCTGCCACGTTTATCAGGCTGGCAAGATCCCTCGGGAACGCATAAGGCTCAATGGCCTCACGCTGAATGATGCCTGCGTTACCGAACGACGTTTCACGCCCCGGCAAACCTTTGTCCACCAGCGTCACCGCGCAGCCACGGCGTTGCAAATGCAACGCCGTGCATACGCCGACAATGCCGGCCCCCAGTACCACCACTTGTTTTTCGTTCACGCTGCCTCCGAATCAAGCACGCTGTTGCGCGATGACACTGATCTCGACCAATGCATCGACCACAAGGCCGGCGCAGACGGTCGCGCGTACTGGCAGGTTGGCTGTGAAGAATGATGCATAAGCCCGATTGAATTCGGCGAAATTACTCCGGTCGGTCAGGTACACGGTAACGCTGACAACATCGTCCAGCGACAGCGATTCGGCTTCTAGCGTCTGGGCAATACGCATCAAGGTCAAACGCGTTTGCGCTTCGATACCTTCAGGAAAGCTACCGTCCTCACCAAAAGGCAATTCGCCAGACAAAAAAACCAGGCCCTGGCTGTGGCGGACTTTGGAAAAGGGCAGATTACTAACGGTCATGGCAGTTCTCTCTTGGGTATTTCAAGGAGGCGCCCATCAACGAGCACCGGTTGTGAATCATCGATTCGACTTCAGCGGTTTTTACGGGAGGCCATTGAGTCATGCATACGCTTGAGCATGTGTTCCCCCTCGCGGACACCGGACACATAGATCATGAGCGAACAGCGGCTTGAGATCATGTCGACTCGTTGCTTAATGGGTTCAGGAGGGGTGAAATATATGTTTTATCCTGAAACACCAATCATGTATATACAAGATTAAGCATTTACCATGCCGCTCGATCAAAAAATGCGCCATGAGCCTAAGGTAGAGCGACTTACCCTCCTCTCGCGATTAGGACGCCTTAGGTGTCCCGACACTAAAGGTTTCGTTTTTTCCCACCTGGCATCATGGGTAACACTCCAAGCGCAACCAGCGGTTACATAAGGCTAAAAGGCAGCGATCATCGGCCTGATCTACTTCGCTAGAAACAGGCCTGTACTGCGGAATCAAAAGCAGCTCAGACATTTTGGCCTGCATCTTGCCTTACCAGTATATACAGGCACATACAGATGTCTGCTGCGTAATCATCCTGCTCCCCAAGGATGTTACTCATGAATGTACTGATACCGCTCAGCCCCATTCAACGACCAGCCGTACGAGATCAGCCATAACGCCGAATAGCCGCGTCTGCAGCAACTCCTGCAGAACTGCCTAGATCGTAATGCCTACCAGCAAGACACTAATGAGGTTAACCCTGTATGAATGCCAATGACTTGAACCTGCTTGCCCGCGCAGAAGTGCGCGAATTGGCCAGTTACAACGCCGGCCTCGCCTCGGATGCTGTGCGCAAGCGTTTCGGCCTGACTCGCGTCGCCAAACTAGGCAGCAACGAAAACCCGATGGGCACAGCACCCGCCGTTAGCGCCGCAACGGCTCGAGCTTGCAGCGAAATTGCGCTATACCCCGATGCTGGCTGCCAGGCATTACGCTCTGCACTCTCGAAAAAGCTCGACGTACCCGAGAATCAATTGGTGTTCGGCAACGGCTCGGAAGATTTGCTGAGCGTCATCAGCCGCGTGTTTTTAGACCACGATGACGAAGTAGTTACCGTGGTGCCATCTTTCGGGTTGCACTTCATATACCCAATGGCAGCCGGTGCCCGGGTGGTAGGTGTTCCCATGACCGACAGAGGCACCTTCGACGTAGCAGCAATGATCGCTGCACTCACCCCCCACACCCATGTGCTGATGTTTTCATGCCCGTCAAATCCGGTCGGCTGCACCTTAAGCGCCGACGAGTTGCAGCTGCTGCTCGACGCATTGCCCTCGAAGTGTCTGCTGGTGTTTGATGAGGCCTATTACGAATACGCGCAGTGGGAGGCCGAGTACCCGGATTGCCTCGGTTTGATTCAGGCCAGCGGCAAACCGTTTATCCTGCTGCGGACTTTCTCCAAGGCTTATTCCCTGGCAGGTTTGCGCATCGGCTACGGTATCGTCAGCGATCCACTGCTGGCAGATCTGATTAACCGCCTGCGCACCCCGTTCAACGTCAACAGCGTGGCACAAGCTGCAGCGATTGCGGCACTGGAAGATGATGGTCATCTAAACGCCTGCCTATCTCATGTCGCCAGCGAACGCCGGCGGCTGGAAGTGGCGCTGCACGAGCAAGGCATTACGACCGCACCGTCCTTGGCCAACTTCCTGTTTTTTAGCACGCCTTATCCGGCCGAAGTAATCAACCAAGCACTGCTGCGTGAAGGGGTTATCATCAAACCGTGGCGCGAAGTTGGATACACTGAGTACTTGCGCGTCTCTGTAGGAAGCTGTGAGGATAACGACCTTTTCCTCCAAGCACTGGCAAGCGTCCTTGCCGCACTTGAAACACGGACTGACTAATGATCAAAAATGCACCACAAGCGCTCTACCGGCGTGCAAAGGATTATGTGCAAGACCAACTTCGCGCGGGCGTTTGGAAACCTGGTGACCTGATTTCTTCAGAAAACCAACTGGTGCAAGAACTGGGCATTTCGCGCATGACCGTCAACCGGGCCTTACGCGAATTGACCGAAGAAGGTCATCTGGTCAGGATTTCAGGCGTTGGTACGTTCGTAGCCGAAAGCAAACCGCAATCAAACTTGCTGCGTATCACCAACATTGCCGACGAAATCCTCGCCCGAGGTCACAGTTACACCTGCCGTGTCCTGCAACTGGGGCGCGAATCGGCCTCAATGCCGGTGGCGTCCGCATTGGGCCTGACCACCGGTTCTTCAGTTTTTCATCTGATCTGTGTTCACAGCGAAGAAGGCGTGCCCGTGCAACTCGAGGATCGTTACGTCAATCCCGAGCTGGTGCCAGAATTTCTGAAGCAAGACTTTGGCGAGCACCTGCAACCAGCCAAGTACCTGTTGCGGGTCATCAAGCCCGACGAGATGGAACACATCGTCGAAGCCTGTCACCCCAACAACGAAGAAAGCAAACACATGCAAATCGATATTAATGAACCTTGCCTCGTGCTCATACGCCGAACCTGGAGTCAGAGCAAAATCGTCACCTATGTGCGTTTAGTACACCCGTCCTCACGCTATCGCCTAGGCAGTCGCCTGCCAGTAAATGGGGCGCATAGAGACAGTTGAGGCCTGAAGGCACTTGATGAATTGAACCATCATGATTTGGGATGAACACGTCATTCCCGCAGCTTCGTTTGAGCCAAGGTATCAACGCCGAATCTCAGGCGTTGCTCCCCGCGACTTCAGCCTTCCTGCTATTTTTTTGCTTGTTCACCAGCTACTTCATGCTGCGTCCGATCCGCGAATCCATGGGCATAACGGCGGGGGTGGAGAATTTTCAATGGCTGTCCACCGCGACCCTCTTCGTTATGCTCGCCGCAGTTCCCATGCTTGCCTGGCTCAGCTCCCGAGTGACACGCCTGCACTTCGTCGATTGGGTCTATGGGTTCATCAGCGTGAACCTGATGATTCTCGCCACACTCTCCCAAGTGCAAAGCGAAAGCCCGTGGATGGCACGTGTTTTCTACGTCTGGAGAGCGGCGGTGCAGGACGCCCCGGCGCCACTTCGATGGACAGTCCGAGCATCCTACCACCGGCAAACCTTTCAGCGGCTTGACGCGAGTCCTGAAGTCGCCCTACCTACTGGGTATATCCAGCTTTGTGGTGCTGCTCGCAACTTTCACGACATTTCTTTACTTTGAACAAGCACGTTTGGTGGCCGAGCTTTTTCCTGATCGTCTGGCTCAGATTCGCGCATTCGGAATCATCGACTTCATTGTCCAGGCTGGCGCCTTATTCTCGCAGCTATTCCTGACAGGCCGCTTGGCGGAGAGGTTGGTGGGGAGGCGCACGCTTCTGCCGATCGTGCCGCTGCTGGTGTGCATCGGTTTGATTGGGCTCGCGCTGGCACCAAGCTTTATCATCCTCACTGCCCTAATGACCGTGCGCCGCATCGGCGAATATGCCTTCGCCCGTCCGGGTCGGGAGATGCTCTTCGCGCCACTCGACGCCGAGAGTAAATACAAGGCCAAAAGCGTCATCGATACCGTCATTTATCGCACAGGCGATGCCATTAGCGGGGTCAAAAGTGCGCTTGATATGTTGGGCCACGGTGGCGGCCTGCTTGCGGTTGTCGGTACAGTGTGCGCATTGCTATGGGGTTGCCTGGGATGGAGGCCTGACAAGCAGGCAGATGAATCGAATGCTAAGAGTTTCGATTATGCTGCCGGACACTGCGACGCAAAATTTGCCGGTGGAGCGGGCGGGCGGTTAGAGATTCTGTAACAGCGCTTCAGCGAAAATGCGGCCGTCACAGACATCGCCCTGAGACTCAAAATCTCAGGCCGTGGCTGTCGTGAATTTTCATGTACTACAAACGCAAAAAGCTCCACAGCTACAACGACTGTCTGTCGCCAATAGCTGTAGAGCAAAAAACTGCATAAACACTGTCGCTAATGCGCGGGATTACTCGACCAATTCAGCTCACCCGAGACAGGGGCAAAAAGGCCCCTCCCCCCGATTACAAGCTAGGCAGCAACTTCGGCAACACCAGTTCGTTCAAGCAACGGGAAGCCAAAAGCTCGCTCGCCGCGTTGATATCCGGCGCGAAGAAGCGATCTTTCTCGTAGTAGGCCACTTTGCTGCGCAGACTGGTGCGGGCAAGCTCCAGCTTCGCCGAGGTCTTCAGACCTTCGCGCAAGTCTAGGCCCTGGCAGGCAGCTAGCCACTCTACAGCGAGCACGCCACGGGTGTTTTCAGTCATTTCCCACAACCGCTTGCCGGCTGCAGGGGCCATGGACACGTGGTCTTCCTGATTCGCGGAAGTCGGCAGGCTATCTACCGAATGTGGATGCGCCAGCGCCTTGTTCTCACTGGCCAGCGCCGCTGCGGTAACTTGGGAGATCATGAAACCGGAGTTCACGCCGCCATTAGCCACCAGGAACGGCGGCAGTTGCGACATATGCTTGTCCATCATCAGCGAAATGCGACGCTCGCTCAGGGAACCGATTTCAGCGATGGCCAATGCCATGTTGTCAGCAGCCATGGCCACAGGCTCGGCGTGGAAGTTACCACCGGAGATCACATCGCCTTCGGCAGCAAAGACCAACGGGTTGTCGGAGACGGCGTTAGCTTCGACGACCAACACTTCGGCAGCTTGACGGAACTGGGTCAGACACGCGCCCATGACTTGCGGCTGGCAACGCAGGGAGTACGGATCCTGAACCTTACCGCAGTTCTGGTGGGAGTCAGAGACTTCACTGCGCTCGCCCAGCAAGTCACGGTAAGCGGTAGCGGTGTCGATCTGGCTTTTTTGTCCACGAGCGGCGTGGATGCGTGCGTCGAATGGCGAGCGTGAGCCCAAAACAGCCTCAACAGTTAGAGCGCCGATCGCCAATGCACCAGCGAACAGATCTTCGCCCTCGAACAAACCACGAAGGGCGTATGCGGTGGATACTTGCGTGCCGTTGAGCAATGCTAGCCCTTCCTTTGCAGCCAGTGTCAGCGGCGTCAGACCGGCGACTTTCAGCGCCTCAGTCGCTTCCAGCCATTCGCCCTTGTAATGAGCCTTACCTTCACCCAGGAGCACAAGCGACATGTGGGCCAAAGGCGCCAGATCGCCGGATGCACCGACCGAACCTTTCAACGGAATGTGCGGATAAACCTCGGCGTTGATCAAAGCGATCAGTGCTTCGATGACGGCGCGGCGGATGCCGGAGAAACCACGGCTCAGGCTGTTGACCTTGAGCACCATAACCAGTCGGACTAGCGCATCGCTGATCGGCTCGCCAACACCGGCAGCGTGGGACAGAACCAACGAGCGCTGGAGGTTTTCCAGATCGTCGGTGGCGATGCGGGTCGAGGCCAGCAGGCCGAAACCGGTATTGATACCGTAGGCGGTGCGGTTCTCGGCGAGGATCTGTTCCACGCAGGCAACGCTGGCTTCAATCTGGGCCGAAGCGCTGTTGTCGAGGGTAATTTTCACCGAGTGCTGGTAGACATCACGCAGTTGGGCAAGACTCAGTTGGCCTGGGATAATGTTGAGTGTGTTCATGCTTTGGCTCCTTTAACAGGGGTGATCATTGGCAGGTTCAAGCCTTGCTCTTTGGCGCAATCTATTGCGATCTGGTAACCCGCATCGGCGTGACGCATCACCCCTGTGGCCGGGTCGTTGTGCAGCACGCGTGCAATGCGCTCGGCCGCTTCGTCAGTACCATCGCAGACGATTACCATGCCCGAATGTTGGGAGAAGCCCATGCCGACGCCGCCGCCATGGTGCAAAGAGACCCAGGTCGCACCGCTAGCAGTGTTCAGCAGTGCGTTGAGTAATGGCCAATCGGACACGGCGTCGGAACCGTCTTGCATCGATTCGGTTTCACGGTTCGGGCTGGCCACGGAACCGGAGTCCAAGTGGTCGCGACCGATGACGATTGGCGCGGACAATTCACCGCTGCGCACCATTTCGTTGAACGCCAGGCCGAGCTTGGCGCGCAGGCCCAGGCCAACCCAGCAGATACGTGCCGGCAGACCCTGGAAGCTGATGCGCTCGCGGGCCATGTCCAGCCAGTTGTGCAGGTGGGCGTCGTCCGGGATCAGTTCCTTGACCTTGGCGTCGGTCTTGTAGATGTCTTCAGCGTTGCCCGACAGTGCAGCCCAACGGAACGGGCCGATGCCACGGCAGAACAGCGGACGAATGTAGGCCGGTACAAAGCCCGGGAAGTCGAATGCGTTTTCCACGCCTTCTTCTTGCGCCATCTGACGGATGTTGTTGCCGTAGTCGAAGGTCGGAATACCCATTTTCTGGAAGTCCAACATCGCTTTAACGTGCACGGCCATGGATTGCTTGGCAGCTTTGACGACAGCGGCTGGCTCGGTCTTGGCTCGAGCGCGGTACTCTTCCCAAGTCCAGCCGGCCGGCAGGTAACCGTTGAGCGGGTCGTGGGCGCTGGTCTGGTCGGTGACCATGTCCGGGCGTACGCCGCGCTTGACCAGCTCCGGGAGGATTTCTGCAGCGTTACCCAGCAGGGCGATGGATATCGCCTTGCCTTCCCTGGTGTATTTGTCGATGCGTGCCAAGGCGTCGTCGAGGTCTTTGGCTTGCTCATCGACATAACGGCTGTTCAGGCGGAAATCGATGCTGACCTGCTGGCATTCGATGTTCAGCGAGCACGCGCCGGCCAGTGTTGCGGCCAGAGGCTGAGCGCCGCCCATGCCGCCGAGGCCCGCGGTCAGTACCCAACGGCCTTTGAGGTCATCGTTGTAGTGCTGGCGACCGGCTTCGACGAAGGTTTCGTAGGTGCCCTGGACGATGCCCTGACTGCCGATGTAGATCCAGCTGCCGGCGGTCATCTGGCCGTACATGGCCAGGCCTTTGGCGTCCAGTTCGTTGAAGTGTTCCCAGCTCGCCCAGTGTGGCACCAGGTTGGAGTTGGCGATCAGTACGCGCGGGGCATTGCTGTGGGTCTTGAACACGCCGACCGGTTTACCCGATTGCACCAGCAGGGTCTCGTCGTCGTTCAAGTTGGTCAGGCTTTCGACGATCTTGTCGTAGCATTCCCAGTTACGTGCCGCACGACCGATGCCACCGTACACCACCAATTCCTTGGGGTTCTCGGCCACTTCCGGGTCGAGGTTGTTCATCAACATGCGCAGCGGAGCTTCAGTCAGCCAGCTTTTGGCGGTCAGCTTATTACCACGCGCGGCGCGGATTTCGACATTACGGAAATGGGATGGCTTGCTCACCGGTAATCCTCTCGAAATGACTTTCTCAGCCTATTTATGGTTTAGCGCTACAGGTCGCGCATAAATATAATCATGTATATACAACCATAATCAAGCTAATTTTACTCGACTGTGGTTACAGACAAAGGGCAAGGCGATTTGTAGCTCATGAGCGACCAGGCAGTCGCTCGAAGGCACGGTGGTTACTTAAGGTTGCCGCTGAGGAACTGCTGCAGGCGTTCGCTCTTGGGGTTGCCCAGCACATCTTCAGGTGAGCCCTGTTCTTCCACGAGTCCTTGGTGGAGGAACAGCACCTGGTTCGACACCTTACGTGCGAAGCTCATTTCATGGGTCACCATAATCATGGTTCGGCCTTCTTCGGCCAGGCCCTGGATAACCTTGAGCACCTCGCCGACCAATTCTGGATCGAGCGCGGAAGTCGGTTCGTCGAACAACATGATCTCCGGCTCCATGGCCAAAGCTCGGGCGATTGCGACTCGCTGTTGCTGCCCGCCGGAGAGAAACGCGGGGTACTGATCAGCGACGCGAGACGGCAAACCTACCTTGTCCAGATACCGCCGGGCACGCTCCTCTGCATCCCTTTTGCTGACACCCAGCACCCGGCGTGGAGCCATAGTGATGTTGTCGACCACGGTCATGTGGCTCCAGAGGTTGAAGTGCTGGAATACCATCGCGAGCCGTGTGCGCAAGCGTTGAAGTTCTGCCGCGTCGGCCACATGCATGCCGTGGCGATCATGCATCATGCGAATCGGCTGGTTATCCAGCCCCATAGCGCCGTCGTTGGGCGTTTCCAAAAAGTTGATACAACGCAAGAAAGTGCTCTTGCCCGAGCCACTGGCGCCGATCAGGCTGATCACATCGCCAGTTTTGGCATTAAGCGAAACGCCCTTAAGCACTTGGTGGCTGCCATAGCTTTTATGCAGGTTTTCAACGGTCAATTTATACATGTTCGAACATCCTGAATTAATGAGCCGGGCCAAGGAAAGACAGCCAACGGCGTTCAGCCAGACGGAACAGGCCAACCAAAGAGAAAGTGACTGCAAGGTAAATCACAGCGGCGATACCGAACGACTGGAATGTCAGGAACGTTGCCGAATTGGCATCCCGGGCAACCTTGAGGATGTCTGGCACAGTCGCGGTGAATGCTACGGTGGTCGAGTGCAGCATCAGTATGACTTCGTTGCTGTAGTTCGGGAGCGATCGGCGCAGCGCAGATGGCATGATGACGTAGGCATACAACTTCCAGCCGCCTAGTCCGAACGCCTTAGCCGCTTCAACCTCACCGTGATTCATGTTACGGATCGCCCCGGCGAAGATTTCAGTGGTGTAGGCGCAAGTGCTCAAAGCGAAGGCAAGAATGGTGCAGTTGATTGCATCCCGGAAAAATGCGTCGAGCATGGGCTGCGACCGCACCGCTGCAAGGCTGTAAATACCGGTGTAGCAGATCAGCAGCTGTATATACAGCGGTGTACCGCGAAACAGGTAAGTGTAAAACTGTACCGGCCAGCGCACCCACAGGTTGCTTGAGACCCTCGCAATCGACAGCGGGAGTGCCATCAAAAAGCCTATGAAAAGGGAGGCGCTGAGCAGCCATAGGGTCATCGTCAGCCCGGTGATGTGATAGCCATCGCTGTAGAGGAAAGGCTTCCAGTATTCCTGCAGAAGTTCAATCATCGCACGGCCTCCCGGGTGCCTGCGGCATAGACGATTTCCAGCCGCCGCAAGACGTAATTCGATGCTGTAGTGATGACGAGGTAGATCAAGGCCGCCAGCACAAGGAAGAAGAACAGTTGATAGGTTGTCTTGCCGGCGTCTTGAGCCACTTTCACTAAGTCAGCCAGTCCAATAATTGAGACTAGCGCGGTGGCCTTGAGGATGACCATCCAGTTATTGCCGATACCAGGTAAGGCGAAACGCATCATCTGCGGGAACAGTACAAAGCGGAAACGCTGCGCACGGGTGAGGCCGTAAGCGGTGGCCGCTTCCATCTGGCCACGAGACACGGCCAGGATGGCACCTCGGAAAGTCTCAGTGAAGTACGCACCGTAGATGAAACCAAGGGTAATTACGCCCGCACTGAATGGATTGATCTCGACGTAATCCCATCCCAAGGTTGAGGTCAGTTGGGTGAGCCAGGTTTGCAAGCTGTAGAAGATCAACAACATCAGAACCAGATCCGGCACTCCACGAATCAGCGTGGTGTAAGCCTGCGCCGGGACGCGCAACAGCGCCGACTTTGAAAGCTTGGCACTGGCACCAATCAGGCCCAAAACCACGCTCAGCAGCAAGCAAAGGAAGGATAACTTGACCGTCATCCAGGTGCCTTGCAGCAACAGTGGGCCGAAGCCCTTGAGGCTGAAGCCAGACAGCCCCAGCATCTGCAATAGGTTTTCTAACATGGGGAAGCCCTTCGTTAATCAGAAAAACGCCCATCCTTGAATGGGCGTAGCGTCGTTATTTGCCGCTGTAAATATTCTGATCACCGAAGTGTTTCTTTTGGATGGCCGTGTAGGTGCCGTCGTCGTGCAGCGCCTGTATGCCCTTGTTCACTAGGGTTTTAAGCTCGGAATTGCCTTTGAGCAGACCGATAGCCGTTTCTGCTGGCAGCAGTTCGTGATGGACTGGCTTGCTCACTTCAAAGTCGGCGCCCTGCGGGGATTTCAGGAAACCCATTTCAGCTTGCAGCATGTTCTGAATCGAGGCATCGAGGCGACCCGTGACCAAGTCAGCGTAAACCTGATCCTGGTTTGCATAGGCCTGGGTTTTTACTCCAGCCTTGTTCAGCACGGCCTTGGCGTAGGCCTCCTCGGTGGTGCCTTGTTCATAGCCCACGGTTTTGCCAGCCAGCGTCGTGATGTCTTCACTCAAGCCCGAGCCTTTCTTGAAGACGAAGGATGTAGGTACTGAAAACAATTCGTTAGAAAAATCGATAACTTTTTCCCGCGAAGAAGTCACGGTCATTGCAGAAATCACGCCGTCGAATTTATTGGCCCTAAGGCCGGGGATCATCCCGTCGAAATCACTTTCTACCCATTTGCACTTGACCTTCAGTTCAGCGCAAATCGCGTTACCCAGATCAATATCAAAGCCCACAAGGCTGCCGTCTGCTGCCTTGGATTCGAAGGGTGCATAGGATGGGTCGACTCCAAAGCGCAACTCCTTGTACTCCTTGGCCGCAGCCGAGCCAGCCGCCGCGCACAGAGCCAATACTGAGAGGGTCAAAATAGATTTTTTCATTGTTTTTATTCCTAATAACCAACAGAAGCGCTTGAGGCGCACGAGTGCAGTTATGGAGCACGTGTGGCGTACACAGAACACACACGGACTGCGATTTACGGACAAGCGTGTCGAGACACATGGTTGACTCTACCGCGCAAACACATACTTGTACAGACAGGCACAGGCAACCAATCATCCACTGATCAGTTCGATTACTGAATGGCACCTAAAAAATACGAATTTTTCCCAGAAAGACAGGGGTGTAGGAGGTTTTTCTCTTGGATAGAGGAAGACAGTCAACCGTCCTGATTGCGCCGAACGCCAGCGGAATGCTTTGGAAGATGGATAAGGCAGTTGTACGAGGCGGATCAGCATTCAGCTGTCTGCGACATGATTTTGAAGTGACCCTTTAGCGACGCGGATCACTGCAATCTCTGGGTAGCTAGAAGCTACCACCCCCCTCAAAAGTTAAATGGATATGCGCAAAAAAACTAATTCATGGTGTTTTCCGACTCTGAGCTCCGCAATTCTTCGGGTCATGGGCAACAGAAACGCTTCCGTCCTAGATTCCGTCTGGAAAGCACGCTAGGCTGAACCCTTAGTTTCGGATGCGTCGCGCGCGACCCAGTCAGCCAAATAGCACCCGCTTATATTTCGTAAATTCGGATTGATTAGGCCTGTGGAAACAGTCCCCCCGGAGCGACAAATTGCCACGCAACCCGCTGCATTCCAGCACGGCTTTTGTGATCACTGTGCGGACTCCATGACCATCCTGACGGCCATTCCACCAAAATCCGGACACTGATTCCACGCTGATCCGGACACTCATTCCACGAGTATCCGGACACCGATTCCACGGCCATCCGGACTCTTTCAGGCAGGCAGCGACGCAGGAATACTCACTACTATCGCCCTCTTTTATCGAAGCGAAGAGGTCGTCGTGGAGCGTTTATCCATGCGTAAAATCCGAGAGGTACTACGCCTAAAGTTCGACGCCGGCCTGTCCGTGCGCAAGATCGCCAAAAGTTTATCCATTGGCCATTCGAGTGCGGGAGACTACCTTTGCCGGTTCGCTGCCAGCGGGCTTCAGTGGCCCATCGACCTCTCAGATGCCGAGCTGAATCGACGTCTTATTTCCGCCGGCAGTACCCGCGCCAAGCGACCAACGTCCGACGCCGGACTGGGCTCATGTCCACGCCGAGTTACGCCTCCCCGGCGTCACCTTGGCCCTGCTGGCAAGAGTATCGACTCGCCCAACTTCGACAATATTGGGGGTAATAGAGGAGTAAAAATGGATATGGCTCACTCTAGATGATGTTCGAAACATGGCGCAGTCGGGCTGCAATCTTGAATGCTGTATGTAAACTCCTAAAGCTCAATCCAGTTGGTCATTATCAAGATGACGGCGGGTAGTGCAACGCCTGCAAGCAGGGTTTGGCAAGCGATGATCCCTGCCATAAGCGGCGCATCTCCGCCCAGTTGGCGCGCCATGATGTAGGAGGATGAAGCGGTAGGCAGCGCCTGGAACATCAGAGCTGCAATGGCGGCTTTCCCTTCAAGCCCGAACACATGACAGGCTCCAAGCGTCACGAGCGGCATGAATAAAAACTTCACCAGCGACGAATAGCCAACCGGGCGTAGCCATTGCTTCATGCTTCCGAACTCAAGCGCGGCACCCACACAAATTAGACCGAGCGGTAGTGACGCCTGCCCCAAGGCTTTGAGCATCGGCTCAATACCAACCGGTAGTTCCCAGCCCAAGACCTGAATGAATCCGCCAGCGAAGCACGCTAGTACAAGCGGATTAAGTGCTAACTGGTTAGGGACTTTGCTGAATGACATCCTGCCGCCTGATCCGTATTTCGCGAAGACCAGCACACACAGGATGTTCACTGTAGGCACTATAGCCGCGTTCGCGACGGCTGCCAGTGCTACGCCTTGCACGCCGAACAAGCCCGCAGCAGCCGAAACGCCGACGTAATTGTTGAAGCGTATGCCACCCTGAAAAACTGAGGTGAATGCCGCATTGTCCTGAGTGATCAACGCTCTTGCGCCCAACAGCATTAGCGATACCACGACAGTCGACAATATGAGCACCGAGACCATGCTTTGAATGGGCACTCCATCAAGCTTGGCGGTCGCCAGTCCGTGAAAGAAGAGAGAAGGAAGCAACACGTAATATGCCAGGCGCTCTGCTTGCGCCCAAAAGGTCTCTGCCAAGAATTGGCGACGTCTGAGCCAAGCGCCCAGCACGATCAAGAGTGCGATGGGCAACAAAGCAGTCAATAAGGAGATGGTCATGCGCTTGCCTTGATTTTCTGCACCAACCGTTCACATCCCGCGATCATGATCGACTCATCAGTGGCGAAGGAAAGCCTGATATGCCCCGGCATCCCAAAAGCGCTTCCCGGAACGGTGGCTACGCCGGCTTCGAGTAAGGCAAGCGCGAAAGCCTGATCATCCTTGATCGATTTGATCCGGGGCAGGAGATAAAACGCACCCTCCGGGCACGCGACATCAATCGCCTCGCAGGCTCGCAGGACTTTCAGCGCGGCATCACGCCGCTGGCGATAAATAGCATTTCGCTCATGCACCAATGTTTGGGGCCCAGTCAATGCAGCCACCGCCGCCAACTGGCTCAAGGTACTTGTCTGAGTACAGTTCTGTGACTGAACCAAGCTTATTGCTGTGATCAATGGCGTTGGCCCACACCCCCACCCCACTCGCCAGCCGGTCATTGCGTAAACTTTAGACACACCATCCACGATCAGAATACGGTCTCTCAAGTCAGGCGCCACCGCCGCCAACGTTTGGTAGGGATCATCCGTGTAACGAATTTCTGAATAGATGTCATCCGATAGCACCATCACCCCTGGGTACTGGCGCAGCACTTCGGCGATGGCCAACAGTTGCTCGCGCAAGTAGAGCGACCCTGACGGATTGCCCGGCGCGTTCAAGACGACCCACTTGGGCGACTTTGCCAGGCGAAGAGTTGCCTCCAAGTGCTCTGCAGTGAGGCGAAAGCCTTCTTCTCTCGTAGTCGATACAATCAGCGGTCGGGCGCCGCACATCTTGATCATGGCGGGATAGCTTGCCCAATACGGCGCAGGAACAATTACCTCATCCCCCTCGTTGAGGGTCGCTTGAAAAGCGTTATAGATGATTTGTTTGGCGCCACAGCCGACGGTCACCTGTTCATCGGCGTAATCGAGGTTTCGATTGTCTTTCATGCGCATACGGATCGCGTGGCGAAGTGGCTCAATACCATTCGACGGTGAGTAGGTCAGGCGACCGCTGAGTGCAGTGTGCGCAGCCTCAAGGACGTGGGGCGGGGCGTTGAAATCCGGCTCTCCCAACGTCAGGTTGATGACATCCCGGCCCTGCGCTCGCATCAACGCCGCTCGCTTTGCCATTATCAGGATAGGAGACTGCAGGGCATTGTCTGCGGCAGGTAGAGTGATCATGTTGCCCTCAAGAAATCGTCTGGATGGGCACCACGATAAGAAGTCTGACTCTAAAATAAAAACGATTTAAAATTCAGCGACCAAAAAGTATCTCTCATGGATCAGCGTACGGAGAATACGCTTTCACGGCGTTCGCCAGAGCTGAAGCCAGTCGCCCAAGCGGACGGTCTTCGCGCTCCAGCAATACCACGCGCCTGGTTTTTTGAGGCGTGCCAAACGGCCCAAAGGCCAATGTTGTCAGGCTTTCGACTTGTTGCTGAGCGAGAGGAATGATGGATACGCCAAGTCCGCTTGAAACCATCTGGATAATCGCATCCTGGCTATCAAGCTCCATGCTGGTCTGCACCCGCAGCCGCATAGTGCGAAGCTCTCGCTCAATGGTTCGACCCGCCCAGGCGCGACGATCAAAGCGAATGAACGGCTGACTTTTGAGAAGAAGCTGCAAGTCCTCATGCGCGAGTGACACCGGCGCGATGATCCAGAATCCTTCCTCGTAAAGCACCGTGCTTGCCAGGCCATAAGGGTGTGGTTTTACCGGTTCTGTGGTGATCGCAACATCAAGCTCGCCCGCTTCCACGCGCGTGGACAACTCAGCAGACATGCCCGACGCAACAGTGATGCGCAGGTGCGGATGCTGGGCGCGCAATGCAGACAGTGCTAGGGGCAGGACGCCTGCTAGCGCTGTTTGGATGGCGCCGATTCTGAGCCTGCCGCGCAACTCACTGTCGCCGCCAATCTCGGATGAGATGCCGTCGTATAAGGCCAGAATTTCTCTGGCACGCTCCACGGCGATATGCCCCGCATCCGTCAGCACCGGCAACCGCCGTGAACGGTCAAACAGCAGTGCATTGAAATCCTCCTCCAGCGACCGAACATGCAGGCTGACCGCGGATTGGGTGAGATGTACTGCGTCCGCTGCCCTGACGAAAGAACCGTATTGAGCAATGGCAAGCAATGTTCGAAGCGCGCGTAATGACATAGCCATTCATCCAGCGAATTGATGGGCGAGCTTACCAGTTGGTGCATGCATGTTGTTTGGGTGAAGCCTTTCCTTCGCGTCCGAAAAGACCTGTGGCGAAATAGCGCACCCAGGAAAAATTTACTTCATTCTTTAAAGCGGGCTAAATAGCCGCCCCTTCGCGGCGATTTCATTTATGAGTTCGTTGAAACGCATCAGTCCCTGGATTGCCTGTTTGGCCGTCCTGCTCAATCTGTTCGTCATGCCGATGAGTCGTGCGATGCAGACGCCGGACGTGCGCCTGATTCTTTGGGGTGGCTTTTGTTCGGGTGGGAACTTGAGCGCCCTTCCTACAGACCTAGGCAAGGTGATTGATGCCTTGCAGCTTCGCCAGTCAAAACCTGTCATGCAGCACGGCGACTGCTGTTGCGGACATGTAGGGCTAGCAGCGTTACCGTCCAACTACTATCGGCATTACCTACCGCAGTACACCACCAATACCGCCCTCGAATATCCTGAACTACCGACGCTGCATCCAAGGATTCGTTGGCCCAGTCTAAGTCCGCGCGCCTCTCCCTTCGTCTGATCACAACACCGCTGACATCATCCGGTGCTGCCCTCTTTAAATTTTTAGCGACCTGCCAAGGACGCTGAACGCCCTTAAAGTTTCTTGATCATCAGGAAGTGCGTGCTATGCCTGCTCCATTTACTTTGCGTCACGCAAAGCGTTTTTCTGTGCCCCGTCCCCTATGGCCGCTGTTTTCAATAGGCGTGCTCGCATTAAGCCCGTTGTCAGTGGCATTAGCTGAAGCCAACAGAATCGAAAATTCTACCCTGACCCTGGGTGCGGTCAGCATTCAAGGTTCAGCCAGCGGCCCGTTAAGCACAAGTAGCGTACTCAGCTCAGTTGATATTCTGGGTGCTGACATACTTGAAAAGATGCCGGTCAACTACAGCTGGGAGCTGTTCAGGCGCGCACCAGGGGTTATGCTGACAGAATTCAACCAGGGCACCACCTCCGGCAAAATCTCCTTTCGAGGCTTCAACGGCGAAGGCGAAGTGAACGCTGTCAAATTGCTGATCGACGGAATCCCAAGCAACAGCAACGACGGCAACATGCCGTACATGGACATGATTTTCCCCATGGAGCTGGACAGCATCGAGGTCGTGCGTGGCACCAGTGATGCGCGCTATGGCCTGAACAACATTGCCGGCAACGTCAATATGCTGACCCGCACGGGTGGAGACTACGACAAGGCACGGCTTCGTTATGGCAGCTTCAATACGCGAGAGGCCCAACTGGCCAAGGGCATTGAAAGCAGCAACTGGACTCAAAACTATTTTTTCGCCTATCAAAAAGCAGACGGCTATCGGGATCACTCGGAAGCGGACAGGTTTTCGATGTCAGGCAAATGGTTCTACACGCCGGACGATGACAGCTACCGCATCGGCCTGATCGCTCGTCACTATGAAGCCGAGGCTCAGGAGCCAGGTTACCTGACTGAGGACGATGCACGTCATCACCCCGAAATGACCAACAGTCACAACGCTACGGACAAAGGCACGCGGCGCATGAACCAGGTCAGCCTGCATTTCGACACCGACTTGGCTGAGACGCTCGCCTGGTCAGCGAAAACCTACGTCAACACCTTTGACGACAGGCGCTGGACGCAATACTGGAGTACAAGCTCACAGCAGGAGCGTGACAACTATGAAACGCAATATGGCGCCCTCACCTCCCTGACCTGGCGGCCTGAAGTCAGCTGGCTACACGATTTCGCACTGGAAGGCGGTGCCGACATGCAACAGCAGCAAAACAAGAGTGAGCGCTATCGCACCAGAGACCGCACACGTTTAGCTACCACCCGCGACCAGCAGTTCGACTTCGATACATACGGCGCCTATATCCAGGCCGAGATCAAACCGTTTGAGTCTCTGAAGATCATACCGGCCTATCGGGTCGATAAGATCCAGGGCGATTTCACCAATGAAATGACCGGCATGGATTACGACATAAACGACTACGGGCTGATCAAGCAGCCGAAAATCAGCGTGGTGTATTCGCCGTGGGATGTGGCCAGCTTTTACGCGAATTGGGGGCGTACCTTTCAAGTGGGCACAGGGGCTGCGGCTTATAAGATTCCGCCCAGAGATACCGACCTAGCACCGTCGATCAACGAAGGCTGGGAAACCGGAATCAAGTTCACGCCGGCTGACTGGGTGGACGGGCGTGTTGCTTATTGGCAGCAAGAGGCTTCAGGGGAAGTAAGTCGCCGGCTGAACGACCCGAGCGGCGAATCCGATAACATCGGTGAAACGCGGCGGTGGGGTTATGACTTACAGATGAACCTGTATCCGAACGAACGCACGAATATCTGGATGGCCTACTCCTGGCAGTATTCGAAAATACTTGAGCCGAGTGCTACGTTGCCTAACAGCAAAGGCCAGGAAATCGACCACATCCCGCATCACCTGTACAACGCGGGCATCAGCTATGAGGCGACCGACGCATTACAGCTGACTGCCTGGATGAACGGCCAGACCAATTATTATCTGGAGCGGGAAAACACGAAGGGGACTTATGGCGGTTACGTACTGATGAACCTCGGCGCAACCTACCAAGTGACGCAGTCAGTGAGCGTCGACCTACAGTTGAAAAACCTCGCTAACCGACATTATGAATATGCCTGGTACGACCCGGACGGTGCCAAGGCATCACTGCATTCGCCAGGTGATGGCCGTGCGCTTTATACGGGAGTGACTGTGGACTTCTGATATGGAAGATTGCTGAGGCCTATTTGGCCTCAGCAGCTCAAAAGACTGAGCTGCTGTGCTCACCGCAAACTGAGCATCAGAAAGAAGCAAATAGGTGAACTTAGTGCCTTAGGTATCAAGAGCATCAAGCTCATTCTCTGTCGCAACCAAATACAATTCTACGGGATCGAGAGGCCAACAGACCAATTAGATCTTGTAGGTGACAAGATGAAAAATGAGCATTCATTGCTTGCTGGTCGCGCCATGAACACTCGATTACCCAGCTGTTCGACTCGGTGGCACTCCTTAACTCACATTTAGCAACACTTGAAGAGTTACTTTCCATTAGTCCAAGGATATTACAGATCTCGCCTTCAAGACCTTCATCCATGCTCACTTCGAATCCCATAGCGCTCTTCATAAGACCCGACATAAAACCAGCCCTCAAATAAAAACCATTAATTTGCGCGAACCGCCAAGGAAAGACCAAAGGATGCTCAAGTGCTACAAAAAACATCCCAGGTGATACAAGGCCATCCTGCAGCGTTTTAGATTAAGGTCACAATAGACGGTAATGGGGTAAAAAGATGACAAAAAATTGATGATTTCTGCCAAAATCATGAGGATCCTCGAGGTGTTCTCTTGGGAGGGGGTAACTCAAAATGCTTGTTAAATCCATTCAATTCATTACCTACTCTGAAGTGAGCCTGCTCGACTTAGCTGGCCCCCTGGATGTGTTTATTGCGGCTAACCACTTCGCGCATCCCGATCATCCGCCGTACTCTTTAACTATCCTATCGTTAAGCCCCACGACACAGATCCTCTCTGATTTCTCGTTAAATGCTGCCATTTTGGAAGAGGACACACCGGCGGCACACACGCTAATCGTGCCTGGCGGGCCTGGGGTTCACAAATTTTGTAATCACCCGAACTTTTTTACACATTTTGTAAAGCATGCTGAAAAAGCGAAGCGTCTAGTTTCCGTGTGTACGGGGATATTTGCGCTAGCGACTGCTGGAAAACTAACCGGGCGAAATGTTACGACCCATTGGTCAGCCTATGACAAGTTGGAAATTGACTTTCCCTCCGTAAACGTAAGGCGCGGGCCTATCTTCATTAACGATGGCGATTTATGGACTTCCGCCGGCGTTACGTCTGGCATCGACTTGGCTCTTGCAATGGTCGAAGCAGACTTGGGGCACGCTGCCGCGCTCGAAGTTGCACGACACTTGGTTGTTTTTCTGAAGCGTCCGGGAAATCAAAACCAGTTCAGTTCGTCGTTAACCCTACAAGCAAAAAGCAGTCAATTTTCAGACCTTCATGCTTGGCTAAATAGCAACCTTAGTAGCGATCTATCGGTGTCTTCGCTAGCAAACTTTATGAACATGAGTGAACGAACCTTTGCGCGAAAATACAGTGAGATAACCGGCTGTACGCCGAGCAAAATGGTCGAGAAGATTCGGTTAGAAGCAGCTTGCCAATTACTTGTAACCTCAAAGACCCCACTTAAGGCAATCGCCAATAAATGCGGTCTAGGTGACGAGTCAACCTTCATCCGTAGCTTTATAAAAAACTACTCCGTCACACCCAAAGAATATCGGGAACGCTTTAAGTCTTCACCTTTCGCAGATCAAAAACCAACTCATCACCATTAAAACATGATTTTAATATAACTCATGGTGTCATGCTTGATTCTGAAAAGTCTGGCAGTTCCCTATGCTTTTTTCAAACTTCATTTCACGAAAACATTCGCCGATACTCAGACGGTGAGGTGCCAAGGTGAACGCCAAATTGTTGTCTCAAAGATATTCCAGTTTTTCACATACGGCGCGAGTCCGATAACGAAGGTGTCCGTCAGCCAGGAAGAACAGACAGTCGAAGGCCGCGTACGCTTGGCAGCTATGATTCCTCGGAGCTTGCGCTTGGGGTCAACCATGCCCTGAGTATCGGCGCGGATCCACATCACTTTGCTCGTCTGGATGTCAGCCGTGAGGGCAGTAATGGCGACATGGATCGCAATAAACGCGAGTCCACAAGCACTGCGTTTTCCATCCTCACTGACTGGACTCCACAGCTCAGCCATACCCTGGCGCTTGAATACCAGGAAGATAAAGAGGACAGCTCTCACTGGGGCTCGCCGATTCTGAACGCGGTCAGCGATACCATGAAGATCGACATGAGCCGACGCTTTGAATAACGTGAGAGACGGACGTTACGAACAGCGCGTCCGCTTGGTGCGTTCGATCATCGATTATACGACAGCACCAGCCTGCAATACCCTCTATCACTGCGATGCCCAGCGTGACTACCGCAACCTGGAAAACAATCGCTACAACGCCGACAACAGTTTGGTGAGACGCCGCTCTGCCTATCTGCGACGGCATGAACAACGGGTCGACGGTAACCGCTTCGAATTGCGTCACAACGACACCTTGTTCAGCATGAATAGCCAGTGGTCTGCCGGCTTCGATTACTCGGTAAACCAGCAGAAGCTCTACGCGAAAGGAAGACTCCGACGTATGAGGTCATGAAGAGGTGTGCGGCGTGAAAGCAATACTAAGCTTGACCAATATTTCCAGAAGGTGATGAGCCTGGTAGGTGACAGCATCTGTACCCCATAGAAAAACCTAACGCCTAGCCGGGCCCCACTGGCCAGAAACATCGGCTATAGGAAAATGGCTCTACACGGCACCTACTGCTGGACATTGCCTCATACGATGGAATTGGCGTATTCGTTCTGGATCATGGTTTATGGCAGTCCAGAAGGTCGCCATGGAATCGTCATAACGCCTATTTTTTGTACTCTCATTCCTACTCGTGGGAACTCCCCCTCCATCTGCGCAAGTCGCTTTAGTGAGCCCTTGCAAAACCTACCAACTAGATGGTAGATTTCACATCGAGTTCACAACTCTTTTCGCAACCTATTAGGGCATCGCGCCCAAGTGAGTATCCCATGCAAGATTGGAAGCAAACTCGTAAAGACATCACCACCCGCTTGGTGCAACTCAATGGCCTGTCACCGGAGACCATGAAAGGTGTGACTTCGTTGGGCAATGCCGGAGCAAAAACAAACCATCTTGACGCCAAAACTCGTGAACTGATTTCGCTCGCTGTAGCGGTGACCACCCGCTGCGACGGCTGCATTGCTTTCCACGCTGCTGAGGCCAAAAAGCTAGGTGTAACAACTGAAGAGGTCTCAGAAGCTTTGGGCGTAGCGATCAACATGAACGCTGGTGCTGCATTGGTTTACAGCACTCACGTTTTGGATGCATTCGACAAGTCTTAATACACGGCAGTGCGGAAATATCGGTAAAATTGGAAGCCTAGCCTTCCCGCCCCGCCAATCAACTGCAAGAAGTTTTCTCAAGGCCTACAGGCTATCCCGCACGCCATTAGCCAACCGCTCGTTGTGCTGATGGCCTGTTGAGGAGAATGAAAATGACCTGCGATTTTGACCTTTATATCATTGGCGCCGGTTCCGGTGGTGTACGGGCTGCTCGCTTTGCGGCCGGTTTTGACGCGAAAGTGGCTGTGGCCGAGAGCCGCTACCTGGGCGGCACCTATTTGAACCTCGACTGCGCCCCGAAGAAGTTGCTGGTCTACGGCGCACACTTCTGAGCATGCGCACCCTTCAGCTTCGATTGATCGAACGCGGTTCATCCTTCCGGCAACTGCTGGAAGGAGCGCGTACGAACGAAGCATTGGAAGGTCTAGCTGATTCCGAGCTACCACTTGTGATACCAGCAGAAAGACTGGGCCATACAGAGCCCTGCGCGTTTTTCGCATGCTGTCCGGAGCTACTTCGTTAAAGCACCGAGTGCACTGCGTCATGAGTTGGTCGACTGATGGTAGGAAAAGCACTAGCAATCAACAGCACAGTAGCCCCTAGTCCTGCCAAAACGATCACTGATTCAACTACGACGCAGTGCGAGCTTGAGGATTAAAGCTCTCGAAAAAGGTCACGCTCAACAACGGCAATCGCCGCTATCACCCACTGAGCATTGCGCCAATGACTTTGCAGCGGTCACATACCGACCTCCGAAGTAATACCCCTTGGTTGAGCCATGCGCGCGCATCCCGCGTTGCGCAAGGCCGTCTATTAATGTCCTGTGGCTTTGAATTGGTGGTACTGCATCACGATCCCGGTCATATCGAGACGTTGCGTAAGTTCGGGGTCAAGGTGTTCTACGGCGACGCGACCCGCCTCGATTTGTTGCACGCCGCCGGCGCCGCTCAAGCAGTGATGCTGATCAACGCCATCGACAATCAGGACAATAACCTAGCACTGACTCGGCTGGCCCAGAAGCATTTTCCCTCCCTGAAGGTGATGGTGCGCTCGCGATATGGGTCACATCATTGCCCTACGCCATATAGGCATGGAGGCAGTCCAGCGGGAGACTTTTGAGATCGCTTTGCCCCTTGGACGTAAAGCACTGGAAAAAACTGGGCGTCGGGCGCTATGAAGCCCGTGAGCGGGGGGATCGATTCCGTCGCCTGAATCTGGAGATGCTGAGGAAATGGTCACGCAGCCCTCGGATGAGACCGAGTTCTACTACGACGCCTACAAACGCCCTACTAGCGGAACTGTTCAATGACGATACAGCTTATCTGATCAATAGTTGGCCGAAGCAAAGTCGAGCCAAGGTGGAGAAGAAAAATAGCCAACGAAAATCGAAAGAATTAAAGCCATTCAGATCGACCTACAAAACGTCCTTTAAATCAGCCAAGATTGCTATCTTCAAAGCGGCAACCGAGCGAGAGCCGGCCAGAACCAAACGTAACCGCCCTTCGTGAAAAATCGCCAAGGATGGCACTGATCGTATGCCGTACATTTGGGAAATCGTCGGAGAAACAGCCACATCAATTTTTCCGAAGGCCGCGCGAGAATGCAGCTTGTCTGCGAGGTCGTGAAAGACCGGCTTCATTACCTGGCATGGCTTGCACCAAGACGCCGAAAACAGCACGACGCTGCTGCCTTTTGCAACGAATCTGGCGAACTGTTCGGCTCTCAAGTCTACGATACGGCTCATTTGCACCTCATCCACAACGCTACTTCAAGTTTAGAGATAGCAGCACCATAGGTGCTGCGAAGTCTCTAGCATCAATTACATCCATCAAGACCACAGACTTGACCACTGAACGACTCATCCTCACCCGTTGACTCCAAATACATTTGATTCAATGCTTGGAGAAAAGCCTCTTGGGGCTGAGCTCCCGAAACTGAAAACGAATTATTGAAAACAAAAAAAGGAACGCCTGAGCCGAATTGGGCCGCCGCGCGCTCGTCCTCCTGCATCTGAAAGCGCAGGGCTTGAGATGACCACGCGAGTAGAACTGACTCATCAGGTACCCCTACAGACTTTGCTATCGCCTCTAAACTTTTCCTGTCGAAGAGCGATTTACCCTGAGTGGTACTTTGCTCATAGAGCGCTTCCACCAAGTCTTTTTTCAGGGTTTCATCTTGGACTGCTTTAACTAATACGTGCGCATCTGCAGTATCACCAAACAGCATGGTTTCGAAACGATAATCAAGCCCCGAAGATTGGCCATATTGCTTCACCGCACTCATCATAGTTACAGCAGAGACCGGACTACCCAATTTACGTTTTAGGGCTCCAACCATAGGTTCAGCAACATGGTTCGGGGCAAGACGGTACGCTCTTACATTGACTTGAACACTGTCTTTGTATGGGAAGCTTGCAAGCGCATTTTCGAAACGACGCTTCGCGACCCAGCACCAAGGACAGACGTAGTCAGACCAAATATCTACTACAAATTTTTTAGAGACGCTGCTCATAAATCACTCGACATTGAAAGAAATTAAAGACACCGCCACCTATTGAGCAGAAGCCAAGAGACTGATCTAAATCAACCTATATGGTAGCGACCAGCATGTTTTAGTTTATGACACTATTTGAGAACTGATCGTTCTAGCGACTTAAGCAAATAGTTAAACCCTACCAAATGATCAACTGATCTGCCTATTGTCCACTCAATGAGACTTGCACCTCCTAACGCGCTCAACCGGATGAGCACGTAGGCTTCAGGCGGCATAGGCTAACCACGCGTTTTTTCAGAGCTGCCTCGCTGATGGCTTTCTCCAGCCATTCAAGTTGTTCCTCGAAAAAGCCCAGATAGCGCCGGTCACCCAAGACGCTTTACCCGACAGCAAGAACACAATGGTGTTGGTAAAATCTCCGGAACACCAACTCGCTCTGGGCGGAAATCAGCCAGCGACTTCATCGCTTCTGGAATCGCCTCTTTGCCCATGACCCCCTAATAGATCGAGGTGTGGACGATCCCTGATGAGACGGCTTTGACGCGAATACCCGTGTGAGCCGATTCAATAGCCAGATTGCGTGTCAGCGCATGCAAACGTACCTTCACCATCGCGTAGGCAGAGCGGACGAACCAGCGAATGCAGCATGTGCACTGATAGAGCCGATGCTCCCAATTGACCACCCATACCACTGGTGCCACCGACGACAAGCAGTTTTTTGTTGAAAAAATGCTCATTTCGTACTCCATTGAATTATTAGGCCAAAAGTTGCAACGCCAGTAGTGCTTTGCCCACTGGCGCTCTTAAGGCTTTAAAGATTCGAAGCCCGACGATTATCAGTCCTCACGAACCTCGAGGGTCGGCGCCATACGGATGGCTTTCGAGAAGTTGGCGTAGTTGACCGACGTCTTAATCACATTTTTATGCAGCTCTTCCACGCGCTCACGAGGTGCGTCGGTGTGCAGGCGAATCACGACGCTCACTTCGTCGTACCCTGGGTTGACGCTCTCGTCGAGACCCAAGAAACCACGCAGGTCAAGGGTACCGTCCGTCTCAATTTCCAGACTATGGATTTTGATACCCATCATGGCGGCGTTGGCCGCATAACCTACCGACATACAGGCGTTGAGCGCTGCCATCAGCAGCTCTTGAGGGTTTGGGGCAGAGTTTTGACCTAACAGTTCATTTGGCTCATCGGCGACAATTTCGAAATCACGCGGATAGGTTTCACCGGCCAAGCTGTAGCGGCTGACTTTCGCCACAGAGCGAGTCTGGCCTTTCCACTGGGTCTTGACGTTGAAGCTCGCGTGACGCTTGTTCGCCTCCCCAGCAACACCTTGAGCAAACTGTTGCAGAGCGGCGACGTCAATACCATTCAGATTACTTGTCATTAAAAAAAACCTCGAAGGAGCGCATTTTTGCGGTTGGATGAATGTTCCACACAACAACCCTACCAATTGGTTGGTTTGTTTTCAAGAGGATTTTTTTGGATCTCGTTATCCACCCCACGCGTAACTGATGAATCACCTCTCAACCCCGACTAATACGTAGCTAGTAGGGAGGTACCGCTTGTCCGTGCAGACAGACGGAGACACACGCTGAAAAAGCGTAGGTGCTCAGAAATTTTATCCTACGGGAGTGGATCAGTTGCTGAAGCAGCCAGCGGAAGGTAGAAATAAGAAACCCACCTTAAAAGATGGGCGATACAACGTGTTGAGAAAAGGTTCTCTACTGAAATGTCGGTCAGCTGCGATAAACCTAGATTACGAACGGATAATACTGTTCAAAATCAAATCGAACCCAGACTGGTCTACAACTGTGTCACTCAGCGCCCAAGACACAAAACTGCTGCCCTCAAGCAAGCTCAATATCGCCCGTGAAACCGCCTTGGGATTGACATCCCCCTTTATAACTCTCTCAGACTGACCCAAAAGGAGATTACTCTCCAACCATGCAAGATGGATTTCAAAAAATTTCCTAGTCAGTTCCTTAAGACTGTCCGGCAGAGCAGAAAGTTCAGCAGCGAGTGCACCACATAGGGGTAACATTCCATTTTTTGAGCTATCAACGAACAACTTACAAAACTCTTCCAACCGAACGATCGTGTCGGAGCTTTTTTCATTTATCAACTCTAGATTCTTCTCAAATCTAAAAAGATAGCTCTCAATAACGGCAATTCCAAGCCCTTCTTTTGTAGGGAAGTGATGATGGATACTCGCCTTCTTTATACCAATTTCGTCAGCTAAATCGGCATAGCTAAATGCAGCGTACCCTTTGGTGCGTAGCAACAGCTCGGCAGTGCCTAAAAGGTCAGAACGAGTACTCATAAATCTTACCTTGAATTTTCGATAAACACATATTAACTGCATTAGAGCAACTGTTCAACTCAAGCGATGAGAGCACGCCATCAACCGTACTCTCATCGCCATCAAGCTAGACTCCTACATGGTTCGAGCTACCCTCATTCTCTTCCAAGCGCACGGCTTTGGAACGGACAGCCCTAGCCCAACCCAGCATTAATGCTCCAGCGACTAACGGTATAGATAGAACAGTATATGTTCCATTAGGATAATCGAAACCCAATAGTACCAAAACTACAAGCAAGAATCCTAAGGTCAACCAAGAGGTAAACGGAGCGCCTGGCATTCTAAATGAGACCATCTCGGCTTCACCTCTCTTCACTGCACGGCGGTACATTATTTGCGAAAGCACAATGAATGCCCATGTGGAAAGAATCCCCAGAGATACTAGATTAAGCAGAAGCTCGAAAAGCTGAGACGGAATTAAAAAGTTTAATAGCACGCCAAATACGTTGATCCCCATAGTAACCAAGATCCCCATATAGGGAACACCTTGGGTGCTCATTCGTTTAAACATCTTTGGAGCAGAGCCCCCCATAGCTAGCGATCTTAATACTCGTCCAGTTGCGTACAAACCAGAGTTTAGACTAGAGAGCGCCGCAGTCATTACCACAACATTCATAACGGAGCCAATGCCAGGAATTCCGAGCGCCTCAAAGAAAGTTACAAAAGGGCTGACATTGGCGCTGTAGGCCGTCCACGGCAATACAGTGACTAGCAAGAATACTGAGCCCACATAAAAAAGCCCTATCCTCCAAACCACGCCATTAATTGCTTTGGGGATGACACTTTTAGCATCAGCCGTCTCACCAGCAGCGGTTCCTACCAACTCAATACTCGCATAAGCAAAAATTACGCCTTGCACGATAATGATTGCCGGCAGAAGGCCATGAGGGAAAATGCCCCCATTATCAGAGATCAAATGTAGACCCGGGATGTGCCCTGCCACCTCGTGGCCAGTAGCAAAGAAGAACGAACCGACCACCAAGAAAATACTGATAGCTGCCACCTTAATAACAGCAAACCAAAACTCCATTTCCCCAAACCATTTGACACCGACCATATTCATCAATGTCACCACACCCAAAGCGCTAAGCGCGAATATCCACTGTGGGACATCGGAAAAAACGCTCCAGTATTTCATGTATATTGCAATAGCCGTGATGTCCACTACGCCTGTTAATGCCCAAACCAAGAAATACATCCATCCCGCTACAAAAGAGGCGCGCTCCCCCATAAACTCTCTAGTATAAGATACAAAACTCCCGCTGCTAGGACGGTGCATCACTAACTCGCCCAACGCTCTCAATATGAAAAAAGCAAAAACCCCACACACCAAATACACCACTGCAAGTGCAGGCCCGGCAATTTGAAGCCTTGCCCCTGCTCCCAAGAACAAACCAGTGCCGATAGCTCCACCTAATGCCATCATCTGCACATGACGTTTTTTAAGATGTTTTGAGTAGCCACTCTCATGAGAATCAAGCCAGTTCGACTTTTCTTTCAATTCGCTATCACACTGAACTGCTAAAACGGGCTGTACCTTTTGCTTTGTCATACTTCACCCAAACGATTAATTTGCAGTTGTTTTTTTTATCTCTTGCAAACTTAAAACTTTCTTCCCAGTTCCAAAGAGAAATCATAAAGAGAGCGCCGTGCCCAATGGTATTACGGACATTAGGCATCACTCCAGCAATGTCCTAGTGCCCAGATGCACCGCTTTTCGGTCGACCAAAAACGAAATCTCTAGACACAGAAAACCTACCATCCACTTGGTAGCCTTGCAACATTTTTTTATATGATTCGCGCAACTAACTGTTTTTAAACGTTTTTTTTCACATGCCAACCTAGTAGTAGACTTTTAAGAAAAATAGGATTTTAATCTCGGCGACGCGCGGGAAAACTCGCGACGAGCCCTCCACTACGCAAGAAACGGAAGCCAGTATGAAAAAATATAAAACCGTGCAGACCCTACTCGCCCACGCTTCTATCGAGCCCAGTCAGCATCATGGCTTCGTGAATACACCGGTTTACCGGGGCTCCACGGTGGCTTTTCCTACGTCCGAATCCATGCGTGAGGGACGCCAAAAATATGCGTACGGCCGGTGGAATAACCCTTCGACGGAGGCATTGACTCTGGCCCTCCAGCAGTTGGAGGGGGCGGAAGGCACAGTTCTTTGTCCTTCAGGGCTCTCGGCTTGTACGACTGCCATACTGTCAGTGGTGGGGGCAGGAGATCACCTACTAATTGCCGACAACGTATATTCGCCGATAAGGGCTTTTTGTGAGCAGGTGGGTCGACGTCTTGGAATCGAGGTCTCGTTTTACGACCCGACAATAGGTGCCGGAATCGTAGACTTCCTCAAGCCAAACACTAAAGCAATCTATACAGAATCACCTGGCTCCTTGACTCTGGAAATACAGGACATTCCTGCAATAGCCAAGGTTGCTCATGATCACAACATCCTGGTTATTGCAGACAACACTTGGGGTACCCCGCTTTACTTTCCGTCACTGGAACTTGGTGTCGATCTGTCCGTCATGGCAGCCACGAAATATATCGTCGGCCACTCCGATGCGGTTCTTGGCACTGTATCAGCCTCCAAGCGTGCGTGGGATAGCCTCAAGCGATACCACTTCAACATGGGCTTGTTTGCGAGTCCGGATGACGTAACCCTGGCGCTCCGAGGTATGAGGACGCTAGATGTTCGACTGGAGCGTCATTACAAAAACGCTATGATGGTCGCCAAGTGGCTGGAGACACGCGAGGAAGTGGTAGCAGTTTATTATCCTGCATTAGAGTCTCACCCTCAGCACCAATTATGGAAAAGGGATTTTAAAGGTGCGTCAGGCTTACTCTCCTTCGTTACCAAACCTTCCACACAAGCAGCCGCAGATGCACTCTTGGATAGCCTTTCGTTGTTTTCAATTGGCTACTCTTGGGGAGGCTTTGAAAGCTTGGCGATGATTGCAGATCCCAACCCTGTTAGAAGTGCAACGTCCTGGGAGGTCGATGGGCACCTTGTGCGGCTGCATATTGGTCTTGAAGACCCATCTGATCTGATCGAAGACTTAGAACAAGGCTTTGCGAATTTCAACATATTAAGCAGCCAATTAAAGTAAGCTGACTAAATGCATAGCCCTTAATTGGGCTGTGCTTACTTTGCCGCCCGATCGCGGCATCTAAAGTTCAACACCCGACACTCCTCACCGATAAGACTCATTTATCTCCGTCTATAACCTGAACCCGACGATAAAGCCTTCTCACTACCCCCAACTCATTGGCTAAATCTGCTCGTGCCCCCTCGAACCCATTAAGCACTTAGGGCGCTAGTTTTCCGCCATAGAGAAACTCCGCCAAGACAACT
This sequence comes from Pseudomonas sp. C32, assembly GCF_030417915.1. Classification (NCBI taxonomy): domain Bacteria; kingdom Pseudomonadati; phylum Pseudomonadota; class Gammaproteobacteria; order Pseudomonadales; family Pseudomonadaceae; genus Pseudomonas; species Pseudomonas sp. C32. The sequence continues at coordinate 48,629 of NZ_JAUHUK010000018.1, forward strand.
TTTCCACGCTCAATCGTCAGAGGGCAGGAACCGAAGCCGTTAAACACAGCTTGATGCAGCTTCATTCCCAGGTTTACCAAGACGCTGTGCTACGACAGGAGTTTGTTCGCGTGTGGCCGCCATGGTTTTTTTGTCGTATCGATCACGTCACCTAGCGCCCAGACATTGGGAAATTTGCGATGAGCCAAGGATATAAAGCAACAGCTTGTTGGCGCTGATTGAAAACTGACCCACCCTGCCGATTGAAAATTGACCCAGGGCCGTTTGCTGATTTTTGCATCAGCAACTGTGGATAAGCTTAGCAGCAGTGTCCTGCTGACATAGGCACTAAGCCCCACCGCATACAGGCATGCGGCAGGGAATTCCCGGTGTTGATCAAAACGGTTCATCGTCCTCTGTACCGTCATCGTTCTTGCGCTTTCGCTCACGTGATTTGATCTTTGTCTGGTCGACCAAGCTGCTGTGTTGCAGGCGGTAGGACTCGTTGCCCGTTTCGACGATGTGGCAGTGGTGTGTCAGCCGATCCAGCAACGCAGTGGTCATCTTGGCGTCACCGAACACACTCGACCATTCCGAGAAGCTGAGGTTGGTGGTGATGATCACGCTGGTGTGCTCGTATAGCTTGGATAGCAGGTGAAATAACAGGGCACCACCGCTCTGACTGAAGGGCAAATACCCCAGCTCATCGAGTATCACCAGGTCTATGCGAAGCAGTCCTTGAGCGATTCGGCCTGCCTTGCCCTCGTATTTTTCGCGCTCCAGCAAATTGACCAGATCCACCGTGGAGTAGAAGCGCACGCGCTTGTTATGCGTCGTGATCCCGGACACGGCCAAGGCGGTGGCCAGGTGGGTTTTGCCTGTTCCAGGCCCACCGATGAACACGACATTCTGTGCAGTATCGGTGAACTCCAGGCTGGACAGATCCCTGACCAAGCGGGCGTCTGCGCTGGAAGCGCTGAAATCGAAGCCTGCCAAATCACGATGGATGGGGAGTTTGGCCATGTTCATCTGATGATTCACAGAGCGTACGGCGCGATCTGCATGTTCCTGCTGAAGCAGATGTTCGAGCAGCCATTTCGACGACGCCGTCGAGGCTTCGCCTTGGGAGACCAGTTCTTCCCAGGCGCTGGCCATGCCATGCAGCCGAAGTTCTTTGAGTTCCGCCATAAGATCACGCATTGCGAGTCTCCTCATCGGTGGTACGCAGCCGGTCGTAGCGCGCCGTATTGGCGACAGGCGCGACCTTGAGTTGAAGACTGGTTTCGGCAGATGGAGGGGCTGCTGTAGATGTCAGTCGAGCCAGGACATTCAGGATGTGGTCAGCGCTCAAGCTGCCTGATTCAAGTACCAACTCCACAGCCACCAACACGGCATCGAGCCCGGCGATGGGAACTGCCGCCAGTACCTGCGTCATGACTCGATCACCATTGGTGTGACGTCTCAGACCACGCTTGAGAAGCAGCAATGGCTTCGGCAGATCGGCAAACGGAGCGCCATTGCGTAGCGCACCAGGTTTGCGTTCGATGAGTGGGATGTAATGCTGCCAGTCAAAACTGACCTGGTCTCGATCAAAGAGGCGCTCGTGACTGGCAATCATCGTTTCATCGGCGATGACCACTACCCGAGAGGGATACAGGCGGCTGCTGACCCACTGACCGACCCGTTCACACGGCACCGAGTAGCGATTTCGCGTCACGCTGACCAGACAGGTGCTGGAGACCCGCACAGTGCGTTCGACATAACCGTCAAAGGCCGTGGGCATTGGCATCATTTCCACCCGTTCCAGTTCCAGGACGTCCGCCACCGTCAGCCCGTTGTACTGTGGGTGCAGCAACTCGTTCCAGAGCGCACGACAGCGTTGGCCGAGCCAGACATTCAGTTCTTCAAAGGTGTGGAACATACAATCTTGAGCATCGAGCCAGATGCGTCTCCGGCTGTCCTGGACGTTCTTTTCGACGATGCCTTTTTCCCAGCCGGAGGCCACGTTGCAGAAGTCTGAGTCGAACAGGTAGTGTGCGCACATAACGGCAAACCGGGCATTGACCGTGCGGCCCTTACCCTTGTTGACCTTGTCGACAGCGGTCTTCATGTTGTCGTAGATGCCGCGACGCGGCACCCCACCTAACGCGCCAAACGAGCGGGTATGGGCATCGAACAACATCTCGTGGCCTTGGCTGGGATACGCAACCAACCAAAATGCGCGACTGGCGCACAGCTTCATGTGGGAGACCTGGATGCGTCGAAACAGGCCGCCGATCAGCAGACCTTCTTCGCTCCAGTCGAACTGAAAGGCCTCGCCGAGTGCGAACGTCAACGGTACAAAGGCCCGTAAGGATTTGCCTTGCTCACCGCGCCACGAACGTATGAAGGCGGTGAGCTGGCTGTAGCCGCCGTCGTAACCCTCTGCCTTGATCTGCTCGAAGAGCGCTTTGGCGCTCCTGCGGTTGTGCTTTGCCCGAAATGAATCGGCTTTGAGCGCTTGCTCCAGCGTCTGGTGAAACGGACTGAGTTTGTTGGAGGCTGCGCACCGCAGGTACGCCGGTTGAGTGGCTTCGGGTGCTCTGACCCATTTTCGGATGGTGTTTCTCGACAGCCCGGTACGCTTGGCTATCTGATGCAGCGACAGCTTGTCGCGAAAATACATGCGCCGAATTTTGCCCATCATTTCCATGCTGATCACCCTGTGTTCTCCTGCTCAAAAATTGAGCAGAAGCAGTTGAACACCTGGGTCAGTTTTCAGTCGGCAGAACAGCCTTTACTGGGTCAGTTTTCGGTCAGCGGCAACACCGGAATGAAGCTAGGCGTGAATCGCCCCGGGTTATGGTGAGTTCAATAATGGTCAATCACGCCCATCCAACCAGAGTAGAAGGTGCCGAACTCAACTGTTGAGACTGACAGGCATGTACGAAGACATTCATACGAGTGGCGTGAAGGCTGGCGTAAACATTCGATAACTCGGAAGGCTGTAAAAGAAATCGGCAAGCAAAGCGCCTCTCTTGGTTTCTAATTCTTCTCAGATCTACTAGATCAGCATCAAATTTTCAAAACCTCGAAGCTTGGTGTGCCACACCTTAATTTGCGGGCATGAGATATGCATACTCGGAACCATTGACTTAGTGGAAGATTCCGATGACTGACCATTTGAAAAGTGAGGCCGGCAGTAGCGAAACTCCAGCTTATTGGCGTGCCCAAGAGATGCTGTTGCTCCAGCAGGTCATGGCTCTTGCTGGCAAAAACTTCAACCCTGAACCTGTGTTCAGGGAGCTCCTGCACCTGCTCTCCGAGCTTTTAGGACTGAACCGTGGTCGCATCGTATTGATCGATGAGGGTAAAAAATCAGGCAGTATCAGACATGCGTACGGCCTGACCAAAGATGAAATGGGCAGAGGAATTTATGACTTCAATGAAGGGATTACAGGACGGGTTCTTGCGACCGGGCAGATGATCATTGTTCAGGACATCGACAAAGATCCAGTGTTTCTTGGCCGCGTGGTAGCGAGGGAAAAACTACCTGAAGGACAGGTTGCCTTCCTGGCCCTCCCGGTACAGATCGGTCATAAAACAGTGGCCGTACTCGCCTGTCATCGGATCCGCTTGCGATCCAGACCGCTTGCCGACGACATCACTATTCTTCGTATCCTCACCACGCTGATAGGACAGTTGCTGCACCTGCAAAGCTACATCGAAGAAAAAACCCGCGCACTTTCCATGCAGAACGATCTTCTTACCAAAGCCCTACAAGCGGATGCCACGCGGTACGGAATTGTCGGCAACTCATCTGAGTTACTGCGTGCAATTTCTGAGCTGGAGCGCGTCTCGGACGCCACGGCCAGTGTCCTGCTGCTGGGCGAGTCGGGCACCGGCAAGGAGCTTTTCGCCAGGGCTCTGCATTTGGCTAGCCCTCGACGTGGCATGCCTTTCATCAAGGTCAACTGCGCCGCGATCCCTGAAAGTCTTTTCGAATCAGAACTGTTCGGCCACGAAAAAGGTGCCTTTACGGGGGCGTCCGTAATGCGGCCGGGGTGGTTTGAGCAAGCCAATAACGGCACCATCTTTCTCGACGAAATCGGAGAAATGCCGCTGCTGATGCAGACCAAGCTTCTAAGAACATTGCAGGAAGGCATCATCACCAGGCTTGGCGGCAAATCCGAGATTAAAATCAATGTCCGACTGGTCGCAGCAACCAATCGTGATCTGGCAGCCGAAGTCAGTCGCGGCCAATTCAGGCAAGACCTTTACTATCGTTTGAACGTGATCCCTATTCATCTGCCCTCCCTCGCAAGCAGGCGTAGCGACATTCCGGTGCTGGCGATGCACTTTCTGAACAAAGTCAACCAAGCGAATCAGCGCAACATCAATCTGACGACCGACGCCATTGATATGCTGGAGGAGCACAGTTGGCCAGGTAACATCCGTGAGCTATCCAACATGATTGAGAGAATTGTTCTGTTGGCGCAAAAATCATCAATGAACGCTAAAGATTTAGAGCCCTTCTTCAACGCAAGTGCTGAGGAGAATCTGGCGCTTTCAGGTAGGCATCCTGCCCCTGCGTTTTCTGACGAACAAAACGCTCAATTCAGCTACGCAATTCGCCCCTACGTCTCTGCAGAATCACACTCGCCAGAAACACTCACCAGGGCTCTGGCACAAACAGGCGGAAACAAGTCTAGAGCAGCCCAGGTGCTTGGGCTGACTTCTCGGCAATTCAATTATCGGCTAAAAAAATTGGGCCTAGAGTAGTGCCTTGCAAGCGACAGAATGTAAACAATGTCTACATTCTGTCCGCAACATATAAGAATTCGGCTTATGAATTTAGCAATCCGCAGGAAGCAACGAACTAATCGACTGAAAAATATAGAGTTTATTTTTTAATCGTTTTTGGCACGCCCCCTGCAATCGACTCTCCGTCAGCCTCCTTTGAACGAGGGGCAGGGAATGGAGACGATCCTCATGAACCAACACCTCACTTGCGATAACTGCGAATTCATCAAGCCCGGAGATATCTGCATGGATATCTATCTGCAGGGGGTCGCTTGATGAACGTCGCACCTCGTTTTACGCCGTTAAATTTTGGTGCAGAAACCGCGCTCATGGAGCAGGTTCAACAGATCTCTCGTGGCCAACTGGCAAAGCTTGCAAACGAGATTGACCATGATGGTTACTACCCGCTTGATGTGATGGGCGCACTGGGTGCAACCGGTGCCTTGGGTATCCACTTGAACCGCTCCGGCGGCCGCTTTGACCTTGCGCTGGCAGCAATGAATGAAGTGACACGCTCGTGTGGGTCTACAGGCTTCCTGATGTGGTGTCATGACGTATGCGGTCTCTACATGGAGCAATCTGGCAACCCTGCCCTACTGGCTCGCCTCAACGCTCATGCTCAAGGTAAAACGTTCGGTGGTACAGCGCTTTCAAACCCGATGAAAACCTTTGCCGGTATCGAGAGCATGGTCTTCCGGGCCAAAAAAGTGCCTGGAGGCTACAAGGTATCCGGAACGCTGCCATGGGTCAGCCACATCGCAAAGGGCCAATACTGTGGTGCCATCGCCAAGGTCGAAAAGCCCGATGGCAGCACATCACACGAAATCATGTTTTTGCTCGACCTGGATGACACTGTCGATCTGGGAGCATGCCCTGAATTCTCCGGCATGGAAGGTACGAGCACCTGGCGTGTCCAATTGCAGGACTACTTTGTTGACGAAGGCAATCTGATTGCCGACCCAGCCAAACCTTTTATTGCAAAAATTCGCTCTGCCTTCGTTCTTCTCCAGGCAGGCATGGCAACGGGCCTGGTCGATGGAAGCATTGATTCCATTCGCGAAGTAGAGCCTGTACTGGGTCATGTGAACCACTTCCTTCACGACCGCCAAGACCAGTTGCAAGCCGAACTCGATGAGCTCAACTCACGAGTCGCCAGACTAGCCCTGACACCCTATGACGACAGCAAGGACTTCTTCATCGAAGTCCTCGACGCACGAACTCAAGGCGCCGAGCTTGCGCTTCGCGCAACCCAGTCGGCGTTGCTGCATCAAGGCGCTCGTGGGTACCTGAAAAGCGCAGCCCCGCAACGCCGTATTCGCGAGGCCCATTTCGTGGCAATTGTCACCCCGGCCATTAAGCATCTGCGCTGGGAAATGGCACGCCTGATGAAAGAGGAGATGCCCAAATGAGTGCCATTGTCGAAGCTTGGAAGCAGTTTATCTGCCGCGCTTGCGGTTTGATTTATGACGAAGAACTGGGTGACCCAGATAGCGGTCTCGCTCCCGGCACCCGATTCGAAGATATTCCAGAAGACTGGGAGTGTCCGCTTTGCGGCGTTACAAAAGTCGACTTTGAGCCTTTCGTCCAGCGCGAAGCTGCTCCATCCTGTGCGCCGGTTGGCCCGACCCAAGAGCCGAGCATCGTGATCGTGGGTGCAGGCCTGGCCGGCTGGGCCGCCGTCGAAGCCATTCGCGCCCTTGATGCTGAAACGCCGATCACCCTGATCAGCGCCTGTGTAGGCAACCTGTATCACAAGCCAGAGCTGTCGGTCGCGCTGAGCCGGGGAATGACGGCTGACGCCATCGTTCGTGAGTCCGCCAATGACGCAGCCACAAGACTGGGCGTGAAGCTCTATACCGAAACGTTCGTGGTGGGGTTGGCAACCGGATCACATCAGCTTCGCACCACTCGCGGCACTCTCAAATACACCAAACTTATTCTGGCTCAAGGGGCAAAACCTATCCTGCCGCCAGAATTCCCCCCACACCTTTGCTGGCGTGTTAACGACCTTGCCGGGTGGAGCGGTCTGCAGATTCAGCTGGAGCGCAAACCCCAACGTGTAGCAATCATTGGTGCCGGGATGATCGGCTGCGAAATGGCCGAAGACTTTGCAAAAGCGGGCCATAAGGTCACGCTGATCGACCGCCAGTCACTGCCACTTGGTGGACTGCTTCCGGCTCAAGCTGCAGAGCGACTCAAAGCCAGCCAACTGAAGTGCGGCATTGATTACGTTGGCGGAGTTCAGGTGAAAACGATCACCGACTTGGGTGCCGGCGTAAAAAGCATCATCACCACTTGTAATGTTGTTATGGAAGTTGATCACATCGTCACGGCAATCGGTCTCGCGACCGAAAGCCGATTGGCTCGAATTGCCGGATTGGAGTTTGAGCGCGGCATCAAGGTTAACCCCGCTACGCTACAGACTAGCTCGCCTGACGTTTTTGCCTTGGGCGATTGCGTGAGCCTCGATGGCATGGCGTGCCGTTTTATCGAGCCCATCGCTAAACAAGCACGGGCAATTGCCCACGTGGCGCTGGGAATACCCGGTGACGCTTACGTCCACGCACAACCCATTATCCGACTAAAAACTCGTTCACTTCCCATCGAGATCCACGGAGCGCCCTGCCAAGAAGGTGAATGGGTCGTCGTGGAAGAAGATCTCAACTATCTGGTTATGCATCAGATCGTAAAAGGTCAGCCTAGCTCTTTGTTGCGCGTAGGCAGCAACAAAGCGGCGTGATCAATTGAATTCGGCGAGGGCGTTGGGATGAGCAAAGAGAATATATTTACCCCGTACTCCAGTGATTCAACCCTAGGTGGGTGCAGTTGCGGAGCCCATACCAGTCAGGCGGAGCATGTCAGGGACGAAGAGGCCCTGTCTCATGACTTTATCGAGGCGGTCGCAGTCAAAGCTCTGTTTCCTAATGAGCGCACTCGTCGACAGTTCCTCAAGGCGGTAGGTGTCAGTACCGCGATGGCAGCAATTGCATCGGTTCTGCCGCTGCCGTCGCTTCAAGCCATGGCTGATGAGCGCGGGCCTCTAGAGAAAAAGAACCTGAAAATCGGCTTCATCCCTATCAACTGTGCAACGCCGTTGATCATGGCCGACCCTATGGGTTTTTACAAAGAACAGGGACTGCAAGTCCGCCTGCAAAAAACCGCCGGGTGGGCATTGGTTCGAGATCACATGCTCAATCGCGAGCTGGATGCCTCGCACTTCCTCGCCCCCATGCCATTGGCGATCTCGATGGGACTAGGCTCCAGCCCTCAGCCAATGAGAGTTGCAACAATTCAGAACGTGAATGGTCAAGCGATCACGCTCGCGCTAAAACACAAAGAAAATCGCAACCCGAGAAACTGGAAAGGCTTCAAGTTTGCCATTCCTTTTGAGTTTTCAATGCACAACTACCTGCTGCGCTATTACTTAGCTGAGCACGGGCTTGATCCAGATCAGGACGTTCAGCTTCGGGTCACTCCGCCCGCCGAGATGATTGCCAACCTGAGGGCTGGAAACATTGATGGCTTCCTCGGCCCAGACCCATTCAATCAGCGCGCAGTGTATGACGAGATTGGCTTCATCCACATTCTGTCGAAGGATATTTGGGATGGCCATCCGTGCTGCTCATTTGGTTCATCCCAAGCCTTCATCGAAGAAAACCCCAACACCTTTGCCGCTCTTTACCGGGCAATTCTCAAGTCTTCAAGCGCCGCGCAAGACCCTGCAAACCTGCTGTCTATCTCTCAGGCAATTTCGACACCTAACTATCTGAACCAGCCTGAAATCGTAGTTCGTCAGGCCCTCACCGGGCGTTACGCCGATGGTCTTGGCACGGTGCAGAATCAGCCAGGACGCGCCGGTTTTGATCCGATGCCATGGTATTCGATGGCGACCTGGATGCTTGTGCAGATGAGGCGCTGGGGCTACATCAAAGGTGAGATGAACTTCAACGACCTGGCTGAAAAAGTCTTTCTGATGACCGATGCCAGAAAGCAAATGGCAAACCTGTCGTTGGCCGAGGCCGATGCGGCTCCGCTCGACGGGTACAAGAAGTTCTCGGTCATGGGCAAGGAATTTGACCCTGCAAAGGCCGACGAGTATTTGAACAGCTTCGCTATCAAGCGCAGTTGAGGAGCGACTATGAAATCGACGATCAAATTGAAGGCAGCGCTGCTGTCGCTGTGCATACTGTTGTTCTTGTTGATGGTGTGGCAGTTTGCAACACAGCCAAACAAGCAAGACCTGAAGATGGCGCATGACGCTGAATACGCGATGCTCATGGGTAAGTCAGCCGATGGAACTTCAAGCAACACGAATGGGGTTCCAACCCCAACTCAGTTCGCTTCCCTGGCCTATAAAAACCTGAGCGATCCTTTCTATGATCGCGGCCCTAATGACAAGGGTATTGGTATTCAGTTGGCCTACTCGCTCGGACGCGTAGGTGCTGGTTATTTCCTCGCCGCTCTGGTCGCAATTCCTCTGGGCTTTCTAATCGGCATGTCGCCTTTGCTGTACCGCGCCCTGGATCCATTCATTCAGGTGCTCAAGCCGATTTCTCCATTGGCCTGGATGCCGATAGCGCTTTACACCATCAAGGATTCGACCACCTCGGCGATTTTTGTCATTTTCATCTGTTCAGTCTGGCCGATGCTGATCAATACAGCCTTCGGAGTCGCAGGTGTAAGGAAGGACTGGCTCAACGTCGCCCGCGTGCTTGAGGTTAGCCCGCTACGAAAAGCCTTCCTAGTGATACTGCCTGCCGCGGCGCCGACGATCATTACAGGCATGCGTATTTCCATGGGTATCGCATGGCTGGTCATTGTCGCTGCCGAGATGCTGATCGGTGGAACAGGGATCGGCTATTTCGTCTGGAACCAATGGAACAACCTCTCTCTGGGCAACGTCATCTTCGCCGTTCTGATGATCGGCGTGATCGGTATGCTCCTCGATCTTTTGTTCGCTCGCCTGCAACGGAAGGTGACCTATGCTGAATAACGAAACCAATAATGCTCCCTTCATTAAAGTCGAAGGACTGACCAAGCGATATCGTCCGGATCTTCCACCGGTTTTCGAGAACATCAACTTCGGAATTCAGAAGGGCGAGTTCGTCTGCATCATTGGGCATTCGGGCTGTGGTAAGAGCACCATTTTGAATGTCATCGCGGGACTGGAAGAAGCAACCAGCGGTGGTGTGATCATGGGCGGCAAAGAGATTTCAGGCCCGAGTCTTGATCGCGGCGTGGTTTTCCAGAGCCACGCCCTCCTCCCCTGGTTAACCGTGGAGGACAACATCGCCTTTGCAGTGCGCTCTCGCCACCCCGAGTGGAACCGCAAACAAGTCCTTGAGCATGGCGCCAAATTTCTCGATTTGGTCGGCCTCAAGGCTGCCGCGAAAAAGAAGCCCAGCGAGCTTTCAGGGGGGATGAAGCAACGTGTAGGTATCGCGAGAGCTTTTTCAGTTGAGCCAAAAATGCTGCTGATGGATGAACCGTTCGGAGCCTTGGACGCTCTGACCAGAGGCGTCATTCAGGATGAGCTCCTAAAAATTTGCGCGGCAACAAAACAAACAGTCTTCATGATCACACACGATGTAGACGAGTCCATCCTGCTGGCAGATAAGATCATGCTGATGAGCAACGGCCCCCACGCCAGAGTCGCAGAGATAGTGATCAATACGATACCTCGTGACCGTACTCGCGAGACCATCCACCATGATCCCCAGTTCTATCGAATTCGAAATCACCTAGTCGACTTCCTGGTTCGTCGTTCCAAGGAAATCCAGCAGAGCGGCTCTGCACAGAACAGTGAGCCGTTGATCGTTCTCCCGGGATTGGAAGAGAGCACGCCGCCCCCTGAGCCATCCAACGACCAGCACGCCAAAATCAGAATCGTTAACTGATCCTTTAGCAATTATCGATTGTTTACTCCCTCTCACTCTGCGCAGGCGCAGCGAGGGGGAGTTCATCCCGGCTTTTAGCTTCTGACACCCGATACCAGGGGAAGGATATGGTTCTCGATTTTTTGTATGGCGCAGGAGTTGGTCTTGCCTTAGGCATGACGGGCGGAGGTGGTGTTCTTGCCGTGCCGGCACTGATGCTGGGGCTTGGCTACACCCTGCCACAAGCTAAACCTGTCGCACTGATTGCCGTCGGCAGCGCTGCTTTCATTGGCTGCCTCGATGGTTTACGTCGGGGGTTGGTCAGGTACAAGGCGGCTCTGCTGATGGCTTTACTTGGAGCTTTGTTCGCCCCCGTTGGTTTGTGGCTTGCGAAAATCCTTTCAGTAACGACTTTGATGATTATCTTTTGCACAGTGCTCTTATTCATCTCGGCCAGGATGTTCGCGCAAGCTGTTTTCCCTCACATATCTGAAGGCAACCAAGAGCAAAACCTGCTCACAGCAAAGTGCTTAGTTAATCCGTCAACAGGGAGATTTCAGTGGACTAACCGTTGCTTTGTAAGCCTTTCAACAATCGGTGGCGTCTCTGGATTATTCAGCGGAATGCTCGGCTTGGGCGGCGGGTTCATAATCGTGCCAGGTGTTCGACAGTTCAGTAATCTCAACATGCACGGAACCGTTGCTACGGCGCTTGCGGTGATTGCCTTCATTTCAGCAGGCACGGTAAGCGCATTCCTGATAGCCGGCGGAGTCATAGAACCCACCGCATGGCGATTTATCGGAGCCGCATTGGCTGGAATGTTGCTCGGTCGCACACTCGCACCAAAAGTGTCAGGAAGCCTGCTACAAATAGGATTTTCTCTGCTGGTGTGTGTAGCTGCTGTGATGCTGCTGGTAAAGACATTGATGCCATTTCTTCACTGAGGCCACTGGATGAACATGCTAGTCAAAACTTTTACCGATACGCTGACAGGCACCTTTAGCTATGTCGTCTACAGAAAAGATCGGAAGGAATGCGCCGTCATCGACCCGGTACTAGGGTATGACTTCAGGTCTGGAAAAACCGACACGAAAGGCGCAGATGACATCATAGCCTTCATCGTCAGCCAAGGTTTAAAAGTCCAATGGCTACTAGAAACTCACATGCATGCCGATCACCTGTCATCTTCGGCATACCTGCGCAGCAAAGTCGGAGGAAAAATAGCCGCAAGCGAGAAGGTCAAAACCGTACAGGCGGTATTTGGGAAGATCTACAACTTTGCGCCGGAGTATTACAAGGCCGACGGCCTGTTTGATTATTTCTTCAAGGACGATGAAAAATTTGAAATCGCCGGTATGCCAGCGGTTGCACTGTATGTACCCGGTCATACCCCAGCTGATGTTGCTTATTTCGTGAATAACCAGGCGGCCTTCGTTGGGGATACCTTGTTTGCCCCGGATTTGGGCACCGCTAGGTGCGACTTCCCTGGCGGAGATGCCGAGCAACTATTCACCTCAACTCAGCGCCTTCTCTCATTGCCATCGCAGATCCAACTGTATTTGTGTCATGACTATCCGCCAGAAGGTCGAGAGCGCCAAAGCGTCGTGACCGTCAGTGAGCAGCGAAGTAAAAACATTCATGTTCGCCAAGGCTCCGATATGGCCACTTTCGTGAGGGTACGACAGACGCGAGACGCTACTCTGAGCATGCCCGACTTGTTGCTTCCGTCACTCCAGGTGAACATCAGGGCCGGGGTACTCCCGGAACCAGCCGAGAACGGCAAACGATACTTACGAATTCCTCTAGACGAGGATTAATTTTCCAAGCGGCGTTCTTCAGTTACGGCATAAGCCTCCCCCCAGTCTCGAAGCCCCCTCCTTCACTCCCCACGTCTCATTTTCCCCACCGTTACTCCCTTTAGAGCCCGGCATTCCGTTGGTGGTTGGGTATTCAAGTGATTTCAAACTCCCATGGCGTCTGACACCAAACGTAATCAGCATATCCTCTCCATGTACTCCCCTGACAAACAGACCAACCTTACAATTTGTAAACATTGTCAACAAATTGGAAGCCCTGAAAAATAATCCTTAATATCGACTTACTAGATCTATCTAACTGTTTTTATTGAATAAAAAATAAATTCTCGAGTTGGCACCACGCTTGCAAAACGTAATTGTCCATACGAGCAGCCTTGGCTGCGTGCTTACCCCGAGGAGTCAATAATGTCCGAAGCAACCACCGTCAAAGCCTACCTGCGCCCAATTGATCGTGACGGCCTAATGGCCTTTGCTGAAAAAGGTCGAAACAATCCAGCGAGTCGTGGCACCAACAAAGTCCATACCGTTATGCAGGGCATGTACCGTAGCCTCAGCTACGTGGGCCAGCATGAAGCTGTAGTCGTCGACGAGCCTCTACACCTGTTCGGTGAAGACACTGCCCCTGCCCCAGGTGAGATTGTGTTGTCGGGTCTGGGCGGCTGCCTGGCAGTGGGTATCACCGCTGTCGCTACCTGGAAGCAGATCAAGCTGAGCAAGCTGGAAATCTTCATGGAAGGCGATATCGGTAATCCAGCTGCCTGGGGAGCTGGCGGCTCAGAAAAGGAACCAGCACAAATGGGCTTCCAAGACATCCGCGTAAAAGTGTTGATTGAGGGCGACGCATCTCGCGAAGAACTGGACGAAATCGTCAAACACGCGAACTTCTATTCTCCAGTGGCGAACACCATGCGTAATCCAATCCAGTTCAGCATCTCACTAGCTGAATAACTCATAAACATAGAGAGAATCCTGATGATCTCGTCTCGCGAAGAAGTCACGAAACTGATTGTTTCTGCCAAAGTCAGCAAAGGCCTAAAGTGGGGTCAGGTTGCAGAAGTGTTGGGCATGTCCAAAGAATGGACGACGGCAGGTTGCCTGGGCCAGATGACGTTCGATAAACCCCAAGCCGAAGCTGTCGGAAAAATCTTTGGCCTACCCGACGAGGCAGTAGCCTGGCTCCAGATCGCACCTTACAAAGGATCACTGCCAACAACAGTCCCTACAGACCCCCTGATCTACCGCTGGTACGAGATGGTCAACGTCTACGGCACCACTATTAAAGAGCTCATTCACGAAGAATTCGGTGATGGCATCATGAGCGCCATCGATTTCAGCATGGATATCCAACGTCAAAACGATCCCAAGGGAGATCGAGTTAACGTAGTTCTGTCGGGTAAATTCCTGCCCTACAAGAGCTACTGATCCCCGTGTAGACAAGCGCCTTCGCCAAACACAGGGAAGGCGCCTTACCAAGGCGAGAAATCTGAGGGACGGCCTTAAACAGCGTTTTTTATGAGAGGTTGACCAGACAACAATCACTGATTAGCTATCAGGCCGTCCGCCAATTGAGCGTCCCTAGAAGACTCTTTGTGAAAAAGGGCCCGACGAAGACCCATTGTACTCAAACCAAAATCACATGGTGAGCCTAGACTCAGCAGGCGCTTGCTATATTCCCGTTAACACTTCACACCCAAAGATAGAAGTCGCTCTATCTTTTTAGTAGCCTCGCGCATCAACTGAGTCAGCAATGGAAGATCACGCTCATCTTTGCGGTACTGAGGAATAGTGGCTGAAATCGACCCTCGAATTTTACCGTCTACGAAAAATGGTACAGCCAAGCCGAATGCACCAAGAACACGCTCACCGTCACCAGTGGCCCAGCCTCTTTCGTGAATTACCTTTATCTCTTCTTTTAGCACTTCACGAGAAGTAATAGTTGCCTCAGTAATTTTCTTTAGCTCGATAGAGTCGACTAATTTTTGATCACAAAAAGCTAATACAGCTTTACCAGCTGCACCGGCATAAAGCGGTACTTCCACGTTGACCTGCAGCTTGTACTGAATCGGTCGCCATCCTTGAATTACATCAAGAAACTCAGCTTTCTCAGTAGCTTCGTCGTAGGCGAGAAACGCGATTGTCTCACCGGTCTCTTGGACTAATCCTGACAAAATTGGCCGGGTAAGATCAGCGAGGTTGCTGTGATCGCTGCCAATTTTGGACGCCCATTGATAGAGCTTTGAACCAGGAAACAAGGTGGAGCCAGATAAACTTACAATCCCCGCTTGAATTCCCGATTGTATCAGTCGTTTGGCAGTAGCCTCATTGCATAAGAGTTGTTCAGTCAACCCCACAGAGTTTTTCAGCCCATCCGGAAAAGCGCAGGCCAATAGTAAAAGTCTTTCGAGGCGAGTAACGGTGGACTTAGTCTCCTCGATCAATATATTAGGCGCTTTCTGAGGGCTGCCCAGAATTCGAGACTTTACAGTCGCTTCTATTTCTTCAGCGACTCGTTGCACATCTGCATCAATCTGCGAGTTTTTATTTGACCCGACGCTACCAACCGAATGGACAGAGACGGATACGATTAGCCCATTCGCAAGACTCTTTGTGGCAATCGACAACGCGCTAGGAAACTCTGCCTCCGATAGCAATCCAAGGGCATCGTGGTGACTCGAACTACAGTCAGCTTCACGTGCATTACCTAGCACATTTGAATGTGAAGATTCGGCCTCGATAAATGCACAAAACTGCCGACCGATATCTCCGAATGTAAGCGGAAAGACAACACCCAGTTCAGGCCTGAACGTAAGCGTCGCTATGGCTTCCCGGCAAGCAGCTACGAAATAACCGTTACTGAAAGGGCAGTAGACAGACACGAGCGCGGTGCATTGTGATGATTCAGCCAGCTCACTCAAAAATGCCCCGCACCGCCCAAGAAGCACACTCGAATCACTGAGCGTTCTGGTAAGGACGTCGACTCTGGGCCCTATGCTGTACTTACCAACTCCAACCTCACTCGCTAGGCCGATTTCAACAAGGGAGACCAGAATCCGATTAACGGTACTTCTGCTCTCGGAAAGCTCTGCAGCGAGCTCTCGCACCCCCCATGGCTCACCGCCCGCTCTCCTGACAAGTGCGTCCACTACCTCTATCAGCCTGGTATGGCTGGAAGCAGGGGTAGTGGGCGTAGAGGCGGTAATAGAGCGTTCTGATTGAGCCATCATTAGATAAATCGAGGTTCGGGGGCCCCATTCTGGGGTCAAAAGCTGCCCAACCGCAAATCACACCAAGCTGTTGACAACCGTCTCGCGGTTCTAGAATCTAAACAAAACAAAAGCAGGACAATGTCCCATTTTTTGAATGAGACCGACGTCCGACAACCCGAGGTGCCCATGAACAACAATAACGTTATGGCCGAGCCTGTTGTGCAGACCGTTGAAGAGACGGAGCAGACACGGAAGGCCAAGAAAGCAACCAGGGCCGCTGTATTCGGCACGTTTGTTGAGTATTACGACTTCAGCGTCTACGGGTATGTCGCTGCAACACTCGCAATGGTTTTCTTCCCGTCAGACGACGCGACGACAGGCTTGCTGAACACTTTCCTTGTGTTCGGATCTGCATTTTTGGTCAGACCGCTTGGCGCCATCGCTTTCGGGTGGCTCGGTGACAAGGTAGGCAGACGCTTCAGCCTGATCGCCAGCATCACTCTGATGGGCGCTGCGGCTACCCTCATTGGCTTACTGCCCGGCTATGCTCAGATAGGCGTCTGGGCGCCAATACTCCTAGTCGTGCTGCGTATGCTGCAGGGCTTTTCCGCTGGTGGTGAAATCGGTGGTGCTGCGAGCTACATTCGGGAGTGGGCGCCACCTAAACGCCGCGCTCTGTACATTTCCTTCCTCCCCTCCATTGCTCAATTCGGTAAAGGCTTGGCGGCTGCAATTGCAGGTCTTGCTGCAGCGACACTTACAGATCCAGAAATGCTTTCCTGGGGCTGGCGTATCCCGTTCCTACTGGCTCTGCCGCTCGGCATCATCGGCCTTTACATGCGACTGAGCATTGAAGATAGCCCCGAGTTCGCGTCCAAGAAAAACGATACTGAAGTCAAGCAAGGCCAACCTTTCGCTGAGCTGATCCGCGACTATCGCAAGCCTCTAGTCAAAGTGATCATGATCGCGATGGTGCAGAACATCGGCACCTACATCGGTACCGTATTCATCGCAGCCTACTTCAGCTCGATTCTGGGGTACTCGAAGGGCCAGGCATCAACCATCGTATTGGTCGCCGTGATCCTCGCCGCATTTTTGATTCCTCTCGCTGGTCAGCTCGGTTCCTATCGCGGCGGCAAGTCCATCCTGCGCTACGCCTATGTGGCCTACGCCGTAGTGTCGATACCGTCCTTCATGCTGATGCAGCAAGGCTCGGTGAATCTGGCAATGGCTGGGCTGGCACTCGGCATGATTCCGTATGCACTCTGCCAAGCGGGCACTTATTCAGTGATGCCGGAGTTCTTCCCAATGCATATCCGCCACACCGGCGTCGCCTTCGGCCACAGCGTCGGCGCGGTTATCGGCGGAGGTTCAGGCCCATTCCTGGCGACCTGGCTGATCGGAGCCACCGGCAATCAGTCCACCCCCGCATTCATCTTGTGCGCTTCAGGGCTTCTGGGACTGATCGTCATCTCGACCGTTCGTAAAAATGCGCCGGTGGCTGGCGATGACGCCAACACCCACCAATTCTCCTAAGGTAATGATCATGCCTTCCATTTATGTGACAAGCCCGATCCATCCAGATGTACTTAAGGCTCTTTCCTCAGTTGGTGAGGTTCGACTCGGCTATGGCCCGGATGCGGTGTCTTATGCAGAGATCCAACAACAAGTAGATGCCGTATTTTTGCGCGGAGGCCATATCTCTGCAGAGATGATCGCCGCCTCCCCGAAGCTGCGGATCGTCGCCCGACACGGCGCGGGATACGACAACGTTGACTACAAAGCTGCAGCCGAGTTGGGTGTCTGGGTAACCAATACGCCTGGCGCAAATAGAAGAAGTGTTGTGGAGCATGTATTTGCTCTGCTGCTGGGCATTAGCCGCAAGATTCAACTGGCAACGGATCAGACCCGTAACAACATTTGGGCGGCAGATCGACTTTCCCTAACAGGTATCGAACTCGAGGGGCGCACCTTGGGCCTGATCGGCTTCGGCGACATTGGACGGCATGTTGCGCCAGTGGCTGAAGCTTTCGGCATGAAGGTGCTGGCGACTGACCCTGCTTATGACTCGAGCTTCGATAAACGCTTGGTAGATCTCGATACCTTGTTGGCTCAGGCCGACGTGGTGAGCCTCCACGTGCCTCTGCAGCCAGGCACTGAGAACCTCATTGGCGGGGCTGAAATCGAGAAGATGAAAACTGGCGCCATCTTGATCAACACCAGCCGAGGAGGAGTGATTGATGAAGGTGCGGTTGCTGACGCACTACGTAGCGGCAAGCTGGGTGGCGCAGGTGTCGACGTGCTGGCTGCAGAAAACACGGACATGATCACCCCGTTCAGCTGCAACACGTTTCCTGTTTCCGACCTTCCCAACCTGCTCGTCACGCCTCACGTTGCTGGGCAAACCAATGAGTCACTGCTGCGCGTTGGAATGAGCGCAGTAGAGGCGATTACCGCAGTCTTGCGCGGCGAAGCCCCCCTGCACCCAGTCAACAAACCTGTCTCCAAGTCGTTCAACTAATAGCGCTTTAAACGGATTCACGCCGAGGTCACCATGTTTATCAATGTATCTGATGAAAGCATCACCGTGAGCGAAGATTGGGAACGCGCGTCACTTAAAGAAATTAAAGAGATATCGCATTACCCGGTCGCGCTAATTGGCGATGTTTTGCAGCGCATGGGAATGATGGCTTCCGCTATCCACCATGTTGCAGGTAAGGCTTCGTTCTACGGAACGGTACTGCCCATCCTCACTTGGGAAGGTGACAACCTCGCCATCCACAGGGCTCTGGATGATGCCAAGCCAGGTGATGTTCTCGTGATCAATGGCAATGGTGAAACCAACCGTGCTGTTTTTGGTGATCTGCTGGGTGAGGTCTGTCTCGCCCGCGAAGTCGCAGCTGTGGTCATCGACGGAGCAGTTCGAGATGTGGAGGAGCTGAGCGTCATGGGTCTGCCGACCTATGCGCGCGCTGTGAATCCAGCCGGCCCATCCAAGTACGGCCCTGGACAGGTCGGTGCGCCTGTCGCGTGCGGCAATGTTGTTTGCAATCCGGGCGACGCAATTTTGGGGGACAAAGACGGAATCATCGTTATCAGTCGCCACTTGGTTCCATCGCTCGCCGAGAAACTCAAGATCCAAGATGGGATCGAGAACAGCTTTAGAGAGAAAGTCCGGGCGAGCATTCGCTGAGCGTCGGCGGCTATTAATAGGGAGGGTTACTCAGCCTCCCTTGGGTAACGCTAAAACATTCAAACTGACCGTCACGAGCGTATGCATTTCAAGGCGGGTCAAAGTAGCCGCATGCCGGTTGGAGTTTTATCATGATCGCACGGTTGCTACCGTCCAAAAATCAAAGCGTGAACTACGACGATTTTCTGAAGCAGCTCGCTAAAGCGGGCTTCCGAGGAGAAATCGCCTATAGCTATGGCCAGCGGACGGTACTTGCAACTGACAACTCGATTTATCAGCGCCTACCTCAAGCAGCCGTATTCCCCGTAGATGCTCAGGACGTAGCGATTCTGGCGACGCTTGCGGCTGATCCCGCGCATAGATCTGTTGTACTCACACCACGAGGTGGCGGCACCGGCACCAATGGCCAGTCGTTGACCGATGGCATCGTCGTCGACCTGTCACGTCACATGAACACCATTCTTGAAATCAATGCTGAAGAGCGGTGGGTGCGCGTTCAAAGTGGCGTGGTGAAAGATCAATTGAATGCTGCGCTTAAACCTCACGGACTTTTCTTCGCGCCGGAATTGTCCACGTCCAACCGAGCAACGATTGGCGGCATGATTAACACCGATGCCAGCGGCCAGGGCAGCTGCACCTATGGCAAAACCCGCGACCACGTTCTGGAGCTTTCCACGGTTTTGCTTGGAGGTGAGTTACTCCACAGCGGGGTAGTAGAGCAAGGTGTACTGGAGCAAGAAACTGCGCGCCCGGATCGGATCGGTGAGGTTTACCGGTGTGCGGTCGACATCGCGGATAATCAGGCAGATCTAATTGAGCATACCTTTCCTAAACTCAACCGCTGCCTCACCGGCTATGACCTAGCGCATCTTCGCGAGCAAGGTAACCGGTTCAACCTCAACAGCGTGCTGTGCGGCTCCGAAGGCTCGTTGGGTTTCATTGTCGAAGCCAAACTCAACGTCTTGCCGATCCCAAAGTATTCCATCCTGGTCAACGTACGTTATGCCGGCTTCATGGATGCGTTGCGTGATGCGAAAGCATTAATGCTGCACAAACCTTTGTCGATTGAGACCGTCGACTCCAAAGTTTTAATGCTGGCGATGAAGGACATCGTCTGGCATGGCGTTGCTGAATACTTCCCCGAAGATCCAAGCACACCTACCTTGGGCATCAACCTCATAGAGTTCAGCGGCAACGATGAAGCCGCTGTCCAGCAGAGCGTTCATGACTTTGTCTTGCACCTGCAGCGCGATACCTCCGTGGTGCGCCTGGGCCATACGCTTGCCATTGGTGCCGATGCGCTGAAGCGCGTCTACGCCATGCGCAAACGGGCTGTCGGGCTGCTGGGCAACGTCAAGGGTGAAGCCAGGCCACAGCCATTCGTAGAGGACACCGCTGTACCTCCAGAAAATCTTGCGGATTTCATCCAGGAGTTCCGTGCGCTGCTGGACAGCTATGAATTGCAATACGGCATGTTTGGCCATGTCGACGCTGGCGTACTGCATGTGCGCCCGATTCTCGACATGAAAGATCCAACCCACGCTGCTCTGATCCGCCCCATTTCCGACGCTGTCGCCGCCTTGACTCAAAAGCATGGCGGCTTGTTGTGGGGCGAGCACGGGAAGGGTTTAAGATCCCAATATGTGCCCGACTACTTCGGCGACCTTTACCCGGCACTGCAGGAGTTGAAAGCGGCTTTTGATCCGCACAATCAACTCAACCCAGGAAAAATCGCGACCCCCAGGACGGTGCCTGAGGCTCGGCTAACTCGGGTAGATGGCGTCGAGTTACGAGGCGAGTTAGACCGGACAATTGACGAGCGTGTATGGCGAAGCTATGACACCGCTCTACATTGCAACGGGAACGGCGCGTGCTACAACTTTGATCCAGACGATGCCATGTGCCCGTCGTGGAAAGGCACCCGCAATAGGATTCACTCCCCCAAAGGCCGCGCTTCGCTGATTCGTGAGTGGCTGAGACTGCAGGGCCAGCAAGACGTTGATGTAGTGGCGGCCAGTGATCACCTACGATCAACCAGCAATGTCACCAGCATCGCCAAACGTGCCATTAACACAGTCGCCCAAAAAATGGGGCAGCAAGACTTCTCCCACGAAGTCTATGAGGCAATGTCTGGGTGCCTGGCGTGCAAATCCTGCGCAGGGCAGTGTCCGGTGAAGGTCAACGTGCCCGAGTTCCGCTCCCGGTTTCTGGAGCTATACCACAGCCGATATCTGCGCCCGCTGAAGGACTACCTGATCAGTTCGCTGGAATACACGATTCCCTACATCGCTCGTGTCCCACGCCTGTACAACTTTGTCATGGGGGTTCGCCCGGTACGCTTCATCCTTGAGCATGTGGCCGGTATGGTCGATAGCCCATTGCTCAGCATGACGGACTTTGACGCTGTATGCCGTCGTTGGGGTGTTGAGATTGCGACACCTGAGCTCCTCTCGACATTGGCTGATCAGCAGCGTGCTCGCAGCGTAATCCTCGTCCAGGATGCATTTACCCGTTACTTCGAAACACCAGTGCTTTCGGACTGGATCGAACTGATCTCAAGGCTTGGCTACCAGGTTTACATCGCCCCCTTTGCGCCCAACGGAAAACCGCTTCAGGTACAAGGATTCATCAAGGCTTTTGAAAAGGCCGCACGTTTCAACGGCGAAGCTTTGCACCAGCTTCAGGAGTACGAAATACCGCTCGTGGGCCTCGATCCCGCGATGACATTGGTGTATCGCCAGGAGTATGCGAAGACGCTTGGCAGTCACAAGGCTCCTACCGTACTACTGCCGCAGGAGTGGCTCGCCAATACGCTTCCACAGTCGCAGATTGTGAAAGATGCCGATCCCTATCACTTCCTTCCCCACTGTACTGAAAAAACAAATGAGCCAAGCAGTATCGGCCTTTGGCAGCAAGTCTACGAGCGAATGGGTCTGAAGCTGAGCGTTCAAGCTAGCGGTTGCTGCGGCATGTCTGGCACGTATGGTCATGAAACGAAAAATGCTGGCACTTCTGTTGTGATCTACAAACAGTCCTGGGCTCCGCTTGTGAAAAAATTTAATGCAACTGGCCGATTATTGGCCGACGGATATTCTTGCCGAAGCCAGGTGAAACGACAGGAGGGGGTAACCGTCTTACATCCGCTGCAGGCGCTACTCGCTGTCGTCAGGAATATCGCTGCCTGAACTCCGAGTGATCATTAAACCTTTGCGCCGGATTGGGTGAATGGCTCGGCGGTGTGCTCACTGCCGCTCGCTTTCCGTCCCGGCTTCATTTCGCGAAAAAACATTCGCCGATACTCAGAAGGTGATGTGCCTAGATGAACGCCGAATTGTTGCCTCAACGACAAGGGCGTTCCAAAACCCGCCTCGCCAGCAACACACTCGATAGGTAAGTCAGTCGTTTCCAACAGCTCTTGGGCTCTAACTACGCGTTCTGCATTCAACCACTTTGAGACGGTACTGCCCGTGGCTTCCTTGAACCGCCGAGTAAATGTGCGCCTGCTCATTTTCGCCATGTCCGCCAGGACGTCGAGCGACAGATCACTGGCCAAGTTCATCCGAGCCCACACCAGCACATCAGACAAATGCGTCTCACTGGAAAGTTGCGGTACAGGATGTTCAACGTATTGAGCTTGCCCACCTTGCCGATGAGGCGGCGTCACCAGCATCTTCGCTGTGCGATTCGCAACGTCAGCACCAAGCCGCTCGCGTACCAAATGAAGGCAGCAATCGATTGCCGCCACGGTTCCCGCAGAGGTCATGATATTTCCAGCGCTGACGTAGAGCACCTCGGGCTTGAAACGAACCTCAGGGAAACGTTGCGCGAACTCTTCTCGTGCTGCCCAGTGAGTGGTTGCTTCTTTCCCATTAAGCAGCCCGGCATCTCCAAGCACAAACGCTCCTAAGCATAGCCCTACTATTAGCTTGCCTTGGCAGTTCGCGGCCAGTAGCGCTTTCACGAGTTGTGCAGATGCGGTGATCAGTTGATCCCCCCAGGCAGGAACGACGATTACATCTGAAGCCTCCATCAGCTCCAAGCCATGAATAACCGCTAAGTCGATTCCTTGATCACAAGTCACCATTCCCGGCATCTCCGCGCAGTAGCTAACCTCGTATTGAGGTTCACCAGGTGCAGAATGTGCCGTACCCAACACCATTCCAGGCACGGAAAGATGGAACAGACTTACGCCATTAAAAGCCAGAACAGCAACACGTATGGATTGCATCAGATAGCCTCGGATTGACGGTTGACCGTTTCATAGGAGCGCTTTTGCAGAGTGGACGCTTGCTCTAGACCTCTCTCATACCTACGCTGGTCGACTGGCCCGATTATATCGAAATATGTCATTCAGGCCACTATTGCGATGTAGAGCACTCGGGAAGAATGATGTTCTCGATGTACTACCAGGATCTATCCCATGAATTTCAAAACGCTCCCTCTTGCCCTCAGCCTCACTTGCGCAACAGCCAGCACATGGGCATTCGCGGATACAGATGTCCCGTCCACACCGATCACGGCCCACAAAGTGGACTTGCAGCAAATTCGTAATGCAACGGTGAAAATCACCTATGGCGACACAACGTTCCTGATCGATCCAATGCTCGCGAAAAAGGGAGCCTACCCTGGATTTGAAAATACCTACCGAAGCAACCTCCGTAACCCAATGGTCGATCTCACTGAACCACCTTCCGAGGTAATCGCTGGCGTAGACGCCGTCATCCTCACCCACACACATCTTGACCACTGGGACGATGCCGCGCAGAAAGCGCTACCTAAAGACATTCCGCTGTTCACTCAAGATGAGGACGACGCGAAATTGGTTCGCTCCCAAGGCTTCAAGAATGTGCGCGTACTGACTAACGAAGCTGAGTTTGGCGGAGTCAAAATCACTAAGGCAGGTGGTCAGCACGGCACCGATGAGATGTATGCCGTGCCTCCCCTCGCGAAACTTCTGGGCGAGGCAATGGGCGTTGTGTTTCAAGCCCCTGGCTACAAAACTCTTTACCTTGCCGGTGACACTATCTGGCGTAAAGAAGTAGATCAGACCATTCAGAAGTATCATCCCGAAGTCATCGTACTCAATACCGGGAAGGCGAAGGTGAATGGGTTCGATAGCGCAATCATCATGGGTGAGGACGATGTCCTACACGCATCCCAAGCCGCAAAAAACGCGAAGATAGTCGCCGTGCATATGAATGCAATCAACCATACGTCCCTGACACGTGAAGCGTTGCGCACCTACGTTAAGAAGGAAGGTATCGAGAGTCGCGTAGATATTCCGGAAGACGGCGCTTCGCTAGAGTTCTGACTTAAACCTTCCTGGGTCGGGGTATAGACAGGTTCTTTACTCCCCGATCTCAGCCGTATGCAGGAGGTCTGGGTCATAGGTGCAATGAGCCACATGTGCATTGAAGCCGTAGTACGCGCTGCAGCGGACATGGGGTATCTCGTGACCGTGCTACATGATGCTGCGCTACCTTGGATCTGACATTTCACGGCGTGACTGTCCCTGCTGCCCAAGCACATGCAACCGTGATGGCCGCATTTGAATTCGGCTATGCAACCGTTAAATCGGTAGACGAATATGTGTCAGCGTAAACGCCTAATTTTTGAGTGAGGGCGCCCTAATTGCCCCACTCTAGGCCAGCTCCATTTCCGGTGCGTTTAGAGGAACGCCAACAACACGAATTGGGTTGTGAGGTAAACCATGAGAGTCCGGCTTTACAAAGCCCGGTTCTCATGGCGGAGGACTCAATAAGACCTACTCTCTCCCCAGGACATACTAGGGAAAACAGCTGCCCCTAGGTCACAAATTGGTTGGCGAGCGCCTGCTGCTTGATGGCCAACGAATTAATCGATCTGCTGACTTGCTGGGACTCCTGCGCCTGCGCTGAAAGCGACTCGGTGACATCCCGAATTGTCACTACGTTTTGGCTAACCTCCTCCGCTACCCTGCTCTGTTCCTCAACCGCTGCAGCAATCTGGAAATTCATTTCGCTAATGATTCCCACAGACTCTTTGATTCGGTCAAATGCCTCTGAAGCTTGGCTGACATGCTTTACAGCGACGCCGGCCTGAGCAGAACCCTTTTTCATGGCGCTAACAGTCTCAAGGGTATTTCTCTGCAACTGCTGAATAACGTCACGAATTTCCTCGATGGAATCACTGGTGTTGCTCGCAAGATTGCGTACTTCGTCAGCCACTACTGCGAAACCACGCCCTGCCTCTCCCGCCCTAGCAGCCTCGATTGCAGCATTGAGCGCGAGAAGGTTGGTTTGCTCAGCAACTGCCTGAATCACCTCGAGGACGTTACCGATGCGCTCGCTACTGCCGGTTAGACCCTCAATCTTGGACATTGCCATCGAAAGATCCTTGGCCAAACCTTCAATCGTTTCAGAAGTCGATCTAATAACCCGCAGGCCATCCTGAGTTGCAATACTAGCCACGCCCGTAGCGTCCGCCGCTCTAGTTGCGCTACATGCCACTTCCTGAGCTGATGAGCTCATTTCATTGGAGGCTGTCGCCGCCTGGTCTATTTCTCGGTATTGTTGCTGCATTTCCGTGTTGATTTTACTGGAGATGATTGCAGATCGATCAGCATTACTGTGCGCTTCTAAGACCAGACGCTTAAGCTCAGACATCATAGGCTGTAACTTATCGAGAAAAGCGTTAAACCACATCACCAACAATCCCAACTCATCGTTGCGGGGATATTGCAATCGCTTCGTAAGATCACCCCCACTACCCGCGACCTCTCTTAGCATTTCAGAAATACGGTGAATTGGAACTGTTATCCTTCGAGCGATTACACTAACCATGATCAGCCCAAAGACTAAAGCAGCCAAGCCATATACTGACGACCATGCAGCATCAACAAAATTACGCTCATCCAACTTTACTTTAAGAGCATTGGCTGGCTGCATCACAACATCACTAGGAATGTCTAGTACAACTCCCCAATAAGAAGATCCTGGAATTGGTTGAACGGGAACAGCCACCCTTTGATTGTTGTTTATGACCCCGAGAGACGTCAATCCACTTTTAACTGAACTCTCCAGATTAAGCGCATCACCAACACCCGCTTGAACTAATTGTAAGCCTAGTTTTTCAGCATCTCCGCTATGGCCAGCTAAGAGACCGGTAGGGCTGAAAATGCTTACCTGTCCTGCACCACCAAACAGTTTTTTGCTACTTTCCTGTACTAGCTGTTGCACTGACTCCAAACTGATATCCATTCCCACCACTCCCAGTACCTTTCCATCCTCTATGAGGGGAAAGGATAGGGTCGTGATTAGCGTCTTCCGGCCAGATGACTCGTCAAAATAAGGAGATAGCAAACAAGGTTTGCCAGTTGACTTCGGACAGGTATACCATTTATTAAAAGGGGTACCATCAAGCATAATCGTTGTGTCAGATATCAGAGCCTCAGCCGTTGGTTGCAATACAAGACGCCCATCCTGCTGCGCAGCGTAGATAGAAAAGCGACCAGTCTCATTACTACCTAACTCTTTACGACCGATAAAATCATTATCATGTCCATCGAGCGAATTAGGCTCAAACACGATATAAAGGCTCAGCAACTCAGAATGTCGAACCAGACTATCTGCCACCAGCTTTGTAAGCTCTCGCCTAGCAGTAAGTGCCTCTAAATCACCGCCAAGTACCATCCTGCGAAATTGAACTGCATTCTCTGCTAGATCAAGTCCAACGTGATAACCAGCTTGAAAATATTTTTGCACTGAGCTGCTTTGCAGCGCGCCTTCAGCCAGTAGCGTTGTATTAGCAGAATCTTTGAGAAGCGTCTGAGCCTCAGCACTGACCAAGCTTGTATTTTTATTAGTTCTATATATAGATATCGCGACTAACAAAATCACTACCAAGCCGAGACAAGCACCCACCATTACAAGCATGCGAAATTTAATTGTATCCCTGAGCAAGATCATCACACATCCTCGAAATTAGTACGGAGACCACATCAAGAGATGCAAAGTCGATCCGTGCTGACCGCATCCATTATTTTTCACTTAGCAAAAACGAAAAGACCTCATGGTCAGGAGAAACGAGAGTTTACCCCAACGAATCATGAAGTCCCCAACGCTTTAAGTTTGCCAAAGTATTATTCATTCACTCAGATCTACGACCGACCCACAATAATGGGCCCTGAGTGACTTGAAAAACCTTAAGGCTTGGCTTAACTACTCAATAGCCTCGTACGGAAGCCCTACGTAATTTTCTGCAATCGTCCGACGCCCTGCCTCACAGCGGACAAAGTAGTCGAGCTCTGCCTGCTGTATGCGCTGTCCAAAATCATCAGTACCAGGAAAGCGATGCAATATTGAGGTCATCCACCAGGAGAAGCGCTCGGCCTTCCAGATTCGACGCAGGCAAATTTCAGAATAGCGTTCAAGTAGATCCGTACGCCCCTCTTGGTAAACCTTAACGAGAATGCGGCTCAGGGTGCTCACATCACTGGCCGCGAGGTTAAGGCCTTTCGCGCCAGTTGGAGGTACAATGTGGGCCGCATCACCCAATAGAAAAAGACTCCCGTACTGCATAGGCTCGACAACGAAACTGCGAAGTGGGGCAATACTTTTTTCAATGGACGGCCCCGTTATAAGTTTGTCGGCTGCTTCTTTGGGGAGTCTCTTTTTCAGTTCCTGCCAAAATCGCTCGTCTGACCAATCCTCGACCTTTTCTTCGGTAGACACCTGAATGTAATAGCGGGTGCGTGTAGGCGAACGCATACTGCATAAAGCGAAACCACGCTCATGGTTGGCATAGATGAGTTCTTCACTCACAGGAGGTGTATCCGCCAATACCCCCAACCAACCGAATGGGTAGACACGCTCGAACTCCTTGAGAACCCCGTCCGGAATTGTCTTGCGCGACACACCATGGAACCCATCACAACCTGCGATGTAGTCACAGTCCAAGCGAACTGTCACTCCATCATGATCAAAGGTAATGTAAGGAGCGTGGGATTTCATATCGTGCGGCTGTACATTCGCAGCGCTATAATAGCTAATACCTCCGCAGGAGCTTCTGGCCTCCATTAGATCACGAGTGACTTCGGTCTGACCGTAAACCATTACCGTTTTACCGTCGGTCAAACCTTTCAAGTCGATATGTTCACAACGCCCATCGAACGCCAAGTCGAATCCGTCATGAACTAGGCCTTCGCGATCCATTCGCTCAGCAACACCCGCCTGTCGCAGCAAATCTACAGTCCCTTGCTCAAGCACGCCGGCACGGATACGCCCCAATACATAATCAGGACTCTGTCGCTCGATGATTATGTTGTCAATGCCAGCTTTTAGCAGCAGTTGACCAAGCAGCAGGCCAGAAGGGCCAGCGCCGATAATTGCAACTTTAGTTCTCATTGTTCTTGTCCTAAACGAGGTAATGAACAGCACATTCGCAATTCATCTTTATTTCTTACTGGATTAATGCTTTATGTCGCCCGCACCTGAAGCACAGTATCCGATCCCTTAACTGGACTTTCACCCATAAAAAATCCAATTTTAGAAGGAGGTTCCCACGATGAGCTGGAGATATGTATTTGTATCATCGCCGCCTAACTGAAGACCGCCCTGATTGGCACTTTTTTCCGGTTTGTAGAATCCAACCAACGGACTGATGAAAACGTGCTCATTTACCGCCAACTCGGCATATAGGTCGAACTCTCGTCCACCGAGGTTACCAAGGCTTCGATCAATTGGATCAAAGTCGAAGTACAACGCACCTAACGTGAGGTTTTCACGCGGGGTGACCTTTAATCCAACATGCTGAACACGAGTATTGCTATTAAAAGGCCCTGCATAATTGGATGCCACTTCACCTTGAAACCATGTTCCATAGCCACGACTCAGGCCATAGAATAGTGGGTCAAACGACTCAGAGAAGCTGCTATAGCGATAGGTGGCAGTTGGAGACCATGGCACATCGGCAAACGTCCAGCTCCCCTCAAGATACCAAGCATTCTCTCGACCACTGTCTCGATCTTGAGTGGCATACTCGAATGCAAGGTTGAGATTCTTGACTCCTAAAGAGCCTGCTCCCCGAAGGCTGACAGTTTTCATGCCGTCTCGCTCTAATTGAAAAGGAGTGGCAAAGCGCTCATCGACATCTAGTCCTTTGATGTATGTTAGCCCTAATGTTCCTTCATCTGCCACGTGCTCTAAAGTGGCCACAGCTAATTCAGTGTCCGCTTGTGCTCGGTTATCCGAGCCTAGCCACATGAGATCCCCTCGCCACCCTTTTTCCCCTCCGACTTGAAGCACAGCTGTTTTATCAAATGCTTTACGGGCAGCTAAATAATAAGCTCCACCCCGGTCATAGTTCTCACCAAGATCGACATCACCAAGGTTTAGGGCATCGCCTTTGATTAGAAATCCATCTCCAACAATAACTTCTTGGCGTCCGGCGGAAAATTCGATGCCATTTTCTCCTAAAGTAGGAAAAAGGCTTCCTGAGCGCCAACCTAGGTAAGCATCTTCGACCGCAGTCCGTCGCTCGGTGCCCTCCGTAAAACCTGCCGCATCCCCATCACCCCACGTACCTGAACTTAAGAGGCTAAAGGCGCCATATACACTTGATTGATTTACAAGTTCGCTGCTTCCATTCAGCCCATACTTGATAAATCCCTCTCGCCAATTTGAAGAGCCTGAATCCTGCGTTCCAGTTGTCGCATAACTTTCGTCGCTGTGCATCGCGGCAAATACTGCCTCGACTTTGGAGTTAAGTACATTACCGCCCTGACTGTATAGCTCATAAGCACGGGACTCTAGGGGCAAGGCTAAAGCACCTACCGCTAATGCCATCGAAGTATATCCAAATTTTTTACTTTCATACTTAAACGGCATAACGCACCCTTATATTTATTATATTATCAAATTAATTTGGCAGAGTTTTCGTTACAACTGAAACCCAAAGTTCTAAAGCAAGCTCCGATGATTTCCTGGGCGGACGAATCACACTCAGCCAGCCCAAAAAATGTGGCGTCAGGCGGACTGATTTTTTGAGCCTTTAGGTGTTTTTGGCAATGGCGTTTTGCTGATTGAATGATCGCGACTTCAGATCAAAGCTCGTGGACGCAAAATGGCAAACGGGCAACCAAGGGCTATGCATACCTACCCATGATTACGGACAAGCGTCAGTTCAATCACCGTCTAAGATCGAACGATCAGCGTTTGCGGATTGCCAGTCTGAGCCACTGAGCGAAAAATCAGGCTACCAATAACAATTCAAATCCCGTCTTGCTGTAAGGGGAGGCCTGTATGCAAATTGAGCCGACACAACCAGGGCTTAAGCCCAAATCCTTAGGTGTCTCCGACATCGTCTTTTTTGTAATTGCAGCTGCGGCCCCGCTCGGCGCCACCCTTGGTGCAGGCCCTGTGGTTTTCGCAATGGGAGGTGCAGGTGCTCCAGGCATCTATCTGATCGCCTCGCTCGTCCTGCTGCTTTTTGCCATTGGATTCGCAGCGATGAGTCGTCATGTGATCAGTGCTGGTGGCTTCGCCGAGCTAGTGACTCACGGATTAGGACGCGCAGCAGGCAACGCAGCTGGCGGAATCGCGTTACTTGCCTATATCGCGATGTTGACTGGCATCTACGGTCAATTCGCTGCGTTCGGAGCAGACCTTGCTCTGTCGATGGCGGGATTGCAGGTGGACTGGCGCGTCGTAGCTCTTCTCATCATCGGACTGGTCGGTATTTTCGGATACATGGACGTTAAAGTGTCAGCCAAGGTGTTAGGCGTGCTGATGATTTTCGAGATCCTGATCCTGCTTGTCTTTGACATCGCGGTCATCGCCCAAACGGACGCCAAGAATTTCTCTTGGAATGGCTTCCTGCCCTCCCAGATATTCACACCTGGTCTTGGGGTGGCATTGATGTTCGCGTTTTGTTGCTTTGTAGGATTCGAGTCAACAACCCTATATGGGGAAGAGGCGAAGAATCCTAGCCGCACAGTTCCCCTTGCTACATATGTTGCCATTGCCATTATCGGGATCTTTTACACGCTTACCACTTGGTGCCTCGGCCTGGCATATGCGAATAGCGATGTTCAAAGCCTCGCCGCCAATGACATGATCAATTTCGTGTTCAATGCCAACACACAATACGTCGGCCCCCTTTCTACCGAAATCATGAAAATCCTGGTAGTCACGAGCGTCTTTGCCGTGTTGCTCTCCTTTCACAATGCCCTGAGCCGCTATCTTTTCGCACTGGCTCGCAGCCACTTCGTACCTCAGCAGCTCAGCCGAGTACATCCAAAACACGCTAGCCCTCACGTTGCAAGCATTGCGCTCTCGATCACAACCGTCGTCGCCGTTGGTGTCTTCATGGTCACCAATGCCGACCCGATAATGCACCTCTACATGTGGATGGTTGGACTTGGCACCCTTGCTGTACTCGCCTTGCAGACGTTGGGTGCAGCCGCTGTCGTGGGATTCACTCTCAAAACTCAGAAATGCAGTAAATGGCAAGGCGTGATCGCTCCCACCCTTGGTGGATGTGGATTGGCAACCGCCGTTGTTCTCGCCGTGGCAAATTTTGGCGAACTCACTGGTGCTAAGGAAGGTATCGCAACGCTGCTTCCGTGGTTGGTTGTAATAGCGGCCTTGCTGGGAGTTATTAATGGAGTCCGAGCCAAAGGGAAATTTCCTGTGACACCGGCGGTTTCCTGAAGCGACCACCTCCCACTAGCAAAATTGAATCAATATCGATGGGTGGTTCTTAAATTGTGGGGCCACCCCAGGAAGGCCAGCGACCCAGAATCCAAAGCTACGGTCGTCAAAAAATCGGAGAATAACGTGAACAATAATCATCCTTACAGCGACCTGAATTTGCAGTTGATTGGGGGAGTTTGGCGCGAAGGCCGGACGGGGCGTTCCATGACTGTTAGCGACCCGTTCACCCAGCAAACGCTGCTTGAGATTGCCTTGGCTAACAAGGACGACTTGAACGAAGCCTATGCTAAAGCCAAAGCAGCACAACCCGGTTGGGCGGCAATGGGCCCGTCTACGCGAGCGGGAGTGCTCCTACGAGCTGCTCAGATTTTTGATGAGCGCCATGACGAATTGGTTGAATGGATCATTTCTGAATCAGGGAGCACGCGGATAAAAGCTGAGATCGAATGGGCGTCAGCTAAAGCTATCACTCTGGAGGCTGCTTCATTTCCAAGCAGGGTTCATGGCCGCATCGTGGAATCCGATGTGCCCAATAAAGAAAGCCGCGTTTATCGGCGCCCACTTGGCGTCGTGGGGGTAATCAGTCCCTGGAACTTCCCTTTCCATCTTACCCAGCGATCTCTGGCACCGGCGTTGGCTCTGGGCAACGCTGTAGTTGTGAAACCTGCCAGTGACACTCCGGTCACCGGAGGCCTACTGCTTGCGCGCATCTTCGAAGAAGCAGGACTGCCAGAAGGAGTTCTCAGCGTGGTAGTGGGAGCGGGATCAGAGATTGGCGATGACTTCGTTCTCCATCCTGCACCAAGCTTTATTTCCTTCACAGGATCAACCCCGATTGGCCAAAACATCGCCCGCCAAGCTGGTAGTGGCGATTATTTGAAACATGTGGCGTTGGAATTGGGCGGTAACAACCCTTTTGTAGTGCTAGCTGATGCGGATCTCAAGCAAGCAGTTCACGCGGCTGTTGTAGGCAAATTTCTGCATCAAGGCCAAATCTGTATGGCCATCAATAGAATCATTGTGGAGGAGCCGATTTACGACTCATTTGTTTCCCTGTTCATTCAGCGCGTCAGTAACCTCGTAATCGGTGATCCTAAGAATCCGGCGACCTCCGTTGGGCCAGTGATCAACCGCAAACAGTTTGCCGGATTAGCTCACAAGGTCGAACAGGCCAAAGCGGAAGGCGCAACATTGGCTTACGCTGGCGAATCTGAAGGACTCGTATTTGCGCCGCACGTCTTCACTGAAGTGACATCCGACATGGAATTAGCCTACGAAGAAGTTTTCGGGCCTATCGCCGGGATAATGCGTGCACGCGATGCCGATCACGCATTGGAACTGGCTAACGCTACCCGTTTTGGGCTTTCCGCTGCGGTCTTTTCGGGTGACATCGAACGCGGGGTGCAATTTGCTCGAGACATCCATTCCGGTATGGCCCATGTGAACGACATGCCGGTTGCAGATGCACCTAACGTCCCCTTTGGCGGGGAGAAAAACTCAGGCCTGGGCAGATTCAATGGCGACTGGGCAATTGATGAGTTCACAACTACTCAATGGGTGTCTGTTCAGCGGCAACCCCGCCACTATCCCTTCTGAGTAAGCCCCCCCAGTTGAAGAATAGACTGGAGGGGTAGGTGCATACACTCCTGGGGCTCGCAAGCGATTAAGCCACTTCGCAGCGACGAGCCTCAGGAATGCAAGAAAGAGAACTTTCAAGAGTCTCTGCCACACAGCGTCGAAGCGATCTAACTGATGGCGACCTGTTCCCAGCAAGTGTTGCCAACGCCAATGAGCTACGTGGAGCGTCAGCTAGAGGTACGTAGCGCACGCCAGGGTGGCTAAATAAGCGTGTGGCTGTGAGTGGGAACGTATCAAACGCGCCACCATAGGCCACAGCAGCCAAGCTCTCAGGAATCGACTGTACATAAGCTCCAATCCGGCAGGCCTCATGCCGCTCCGACCCCAAACTCCAATAAGCAGCCCATTCTATGGGAGCCCCCTCACCCGCTACCGCGAATGGTTGCTCGATCAGGTCTGAAATAGTAAGGATCGAGGCATTTGCCATTTCATGATTGGCCGGTACGGCAGCGACTCTCGGCTCATCAAACATCACATCGAGCTCAAGACGCGGATCGCAAATCGGTAGCCTAACGAGCGCAGCATCTACTTTGCCAGAGATGAGCGCTTGCACCTGATTTGTCATGGACAGCTCAGTAAACACCAACCGGATACCAGGATTGCTCTGCTGAAAGAGTGTGAAAATAAGGTGGGTGAGTTCACCCGCAGCATCACCAAAAAAGCCTAACTTCAGGACACCGCGACTGTTTTCAGCTAGGGCACGGCATTCCAGGATCGTATTGTTCATGCTCCCTAGAAGCGTGCGAGCCTGATCTATGAAAGCCTGACCTGCCTCAGTCAATGAAACACGATGACTGGTACGTTCAAATAATCTGAAGCCCAGCTCGCTCTCAAGCTTAGCAATTTGCGCGCTCAAGCCAGATTGGGCAATGTTCTCGATCTCGGCTGCCTTACCAAAATGGAGGGTCTCAGCAAGCCTGGTTGCCAAGAGAAGCTGTCTAGTGTCCATTGAGGGGTACCTGCTACTCACGGAACGTATGGAAAAGCTATCCGTAGCAAAATTCATGCAAATCACTGCATTCGCGTAATAGCAGCGACGCACTCTCCGACCTGCGGATCCCGGGCCACTTTACTAAATGAATAATGCGCCCAAATGAGGCAATTCGTTAGGATTTTTCTTACACGGCCATCTCGAAGTTGCTTGAATAACCCTTCAACGCTCATCGCAGCGCTCACGGCGCCGTCCAGCTCATGATCCAGGAACTGGATCCGGGGTGAGCCTACAAAAAATGCCCTCGCATTGTGCGCATATGGGCAGCTAAGAAGCACACAGTAACAAAACGTATTTGAGCGGTAACACACGGCGAGTTGCGCAATGCCTTGTCCTCTGCCGGAGCGCCATATTTTAATTCATGGCCATATTCCGTTTGAGTCTAAAAATGGAGTCAATGGAGGGTTATCTGTGGCAACTCAATATTTCCGATTTTGGTAGTTTTTTGCCGATAAGCAGCAATCACAAAACCTGATCAAGCAATCTATAAATCACCATTGCCCACATACTAATTGTCAAAATACTATGACCTTAGCTTTCGTCAAGTGCACAGGAGCCGAAGCTGTATTTATGAGGAGAACCAAAGCCTCATGACCTTCAATTCTGGTGTCGAAGTCCAAAGCCGTAATGTGCATAAACTATTGGCAAAGTCTGAGAGCCATTCAAAAAACAACCATAATTTAAGTAAATTTGGAAATAGCCATGAAGCTTAATTACCAGCAATCGCTAAAAAATTTCTCTGAAGCCTTTTCTCTTTCCAAGGAAGAAACCTCGAAAGGAAAGGAATACATTCCAGGAGGTTTTAGCAGGCGCACATTTGGCTATGGCCCACATGCGATTTTCGTCGATAAAGGCGAAGCTCAATACCTTCATACCATCGAAGGTAAAAAACTTCTCGACCTAAATAACAATTTCGCTACCAATGTACTAGGTCATAATCACCCAGCGATTATAAAAGCAATTCAGGAAACGCTACCCAATGGTTTTTCATTCGGGAATCCTACCAACCACGAACTTGATCTGGCCAAGCTAATTTGTGAGCGCATCGACTCTGTTGAACAGGTAAAGTTTTTTTGCTCTGCAAGCGAGGCATGTTTAAGTGCGGTGCGTATCGCCAGAGGCTATACAGCCCGTAAAAAGATTGCAAAATTTGAGGGCGGGTATCACGGCTTTTCTGATGACTTGGCGATTTCCGCCCACCCTAACCCGAACAATTTCCCTGGCCCGGATACTAATCCGAAAGCACTTCCAGATTCCGACGGCATTCCTGCCTATAAGAGCGATAACGTCATTGTTCTGACCCAAAATGATTTTGAGTCCTGCGAGAAGATCCTTCGTGGCAATGCGGACGAAATTGCATGTTTGATCATGGAACTGCAAACTTGCGCTGGCGGAATTGTTGAGCTGGATAAAAACTTCGTACAAAAGCTCCGAGCTCTTACTAAAGAGCTGGGCATCCTGCTAATCGCTGATGAGACCATTACACTCCGTGCGAACTTCAAAGGTCTGCAAAGTGAGTATCAAATCAAGCCAGATTTGACCGTCCTTGGGAAAATGATCGGTGGCGGCCTGCCAATTGGCGCAGTGGGCGGCAGCAAAGAGGTTTTCCGGGTAATCGAGGAAAATCAGGTCATGATCTCAGGCACCCATCATGGCCACCCATTGGCATGCGCAGCGGGCATTGCCTGCCTTAAAGCCATGGATGAAAAGGCTTATGCACGACTCAACGAAATGGCAGCGAAGATCAAATCCGAGCTGAATACTTGGGCCAAAGAATCCAAATACCCATTTACCGTTTTCGGATCCTTCTCGGTATTCGCTTATGCATTCACTAAAGAGCTCGGTCAGACCATTAACACGCATCGTGACTACTGGCATAAGATCGACGAAGACAGCATGGGTATCTATGCATTGGAAATGGCGACTCGCGGCTACTACCCTGTCCACCGTGGCCAGGTAGGTCTCACACTTCCGATGACTGACGAAGACGTCGACGGCTACATTGAAACCACAAAGGACATTATCCGTCATATCTACGCCTAACATTAACGGCTTGCGTATCCTTCCTAGATACGCAAGCCGAGATGTTATTAGAATTCAAAAAGCAAATTTCTACCCTCTACAAACATTCTGAATAGCGTTTTCTTGCCGTGAAATTATAGATCCACTCCGTGTTTTTTAATTAGAAGTAGGATATGGGGGCGCTACAGGAACCACAACTATAGGGTCGACTAAATAGCCAGCATGGCAAAGCAGGTCAAAAGCTTAAAAAGAATATATAAAATACGTCTCAAATAAATATGAAGTCGAATTACTGCCAAGATACTCCTTGGCTCCCTCACCTGGTTTTCCCATGCCCATCACCGCACCAACAGCCACGTTATTATTTGGCACCCAATCGATAAATAAATTTGTTTCTTTGGCGAATTCTGAATGGCTCACGCCTTCTGGCTTCCCGTAGAAAGAAAAGTCGTAGTATGCAATCCCCGCTGTAAGCGCTTCAGACGGATGCAAACCAAATTTAATCATTGATGTGCGCTGGTTGGTGTTGAACAACATTGAGTTACCAACAATTTCACCTTGCACCCACGTCCCCAAATCACCACCATAACCGTACAACAGCGAATCATAATTTTTAGAAAATGCCGAATACCGATATGTCAAATCAGGTGCCCATGGCGCGCTGAAAAATGTATAGGTCGCCCCCGCATACCAAGAGTGCGATTTAATATTCGAATTTTCCTGCCATACGTACTCTGCGGACGTCTTAAGTTGCTCCACCCCAGGGATGGAAATATTTATCATTCGGACGTCGGAAACATCAAGGCCATCTCGCGTCTTGAGCTGATCGTCGGTAACTTCCAAATGCATGAAGCCGAGATGACCTCCAGAGGCTAAGTCATATTGAGCATTACCTCCATTTATTTCAATTCGCTCCTTGTATTGCACCGCATCAACATCCGCCTTAGTTTTTAAAGAGAAGCCGTCAAAGTGCCACGACCCACGATTGACTCGAACAATAAACGCGTTGTCAAAAGCTTTCCGGGCACCTAGCCAATATCCTGCCTCATGTCCCTGATCGACATGCCCCTCAGATATTAGGAACCCATTCGAAACGCTAAAATTCTGCCGACCATAGCTCACGCCAATCGAGTCAAATCCTAATAGATTGAAATACGTGAGGTCTAAATATCCATCTTCCCAATCAGTATCTGTGGGATTATCATAAGTGTAGCCAAGGCCATCACTATTCCCCCGAGTTAGAGCGCTAATGGCTGAAACCTTTCCAGAGAGAACGATTTTATCTTCAACCAATGGAAATGAAAAACCCATTCCATATTTGGCATAACCCTCAACACGATCACCATCTTTATCGATTGGGTATCCGTAGAAGCTCGATTTTGAGCCAAACGCTTGGTTTTTTTGATAAATGCCAGCCACCCCAAATTCGAGAACAGGCAGAAAAGTCAGCTCCCCAAATTTCGCCGGTTCCATAGCAAGCAGTGAAAGTGAATACAGCCCACATACTGAACCCACCACTACTGTTTTCACTGTGATGTGCATAATCCACCTATAGTTATTTTGAGTTGCGCCTTCTCAGACGCAACTTTGGTGTAGGGCTTTAAAATTGGTGCAAACTAGGACAAGACACCAACCAACTGAAAAATCACTTAGTTTTTAGAAAATCGCCAATCACTGCTGCGACTTCTTGAGGTTTCTCCCACATGACGTTATGGCCGGCCCCTGTAAACTCGACGTACTTTGACTGCGGCAGGAGTTCTCTTAGCTTGGCTTGGGAGTCACCTGCGAAGAAAATATCTTTCGAGCCATGAATAATGAGGGTGGGGGCTTTGATCTTAGAAAGGTTTTTGCTGATGTCACTGATTCTTCCCGAAGACATAACGCCGTACCATACTTGTTTCGGCACACCGGCACTCTCGTTTTTTTCGTAACTGATAAATTCAGGATCAACCGGAAGTTCGTTAGTATACCACTCATTCATAAACTTGGAATTTGGGGTCAATGGATAGGTCAACTTAGGCAACTCAGTGGCTAACCAAGAACCATCTTGGAAGGCATCGTTAGTTGCCGCTGAAGATATAAGTACAACGCCGTTTACACGTTCCGGATAAGTTGCAGCTACTGTTTGAGAAATCATACTCCCTAAGGAGTGTCCAATCAGAGTCGCACTATCAATGTTGAGATGATCCATAAGCAATTTGACATCATATGCCAAGTCGGGAAACGCGTAGCAGCATTCAGGTGCAGAGCTCTTCCCGTGCCCTCGTACGTCCAGTGCAACAATGCGGTAATTATGGTCAATGTAAGGAATCACAAGACTCCAAGATCTTGCGTTATCAGTAAAACCGTGAACGAGAACCAGAGCTTTGCCATTTGGATTACCGAATTCTCTGTAGGCAAGATTTATATCGTTAGGCAAGCTAACCATCTGCTTGGTACTTGCAAATTCTTCCTGGTCAATATTGGTGGTGGCCTGCGCCATGTGGGAAACACATAGAGCTAAGAGAAAAGCTGCGAAAAATCGATTCATATGCACCTCGCTGGTTAGTGAACTTAACTATTCACTTTCGCGAAGGCAGCCAATGATCCAAGTACGACATTTTTCTTATCTCTGGACGACTGGCGTATCCCGAAGCGACGCCATGTCGTTTTTTCACCCTAATACTTATTCTTGTTCAGTTAGGGTTGGTTTAGCGATTTCTTAGAGCCACCGCTCCCAAGGCTACTTTATGACTACGCAACTTTA
Source organism: Pseudomonas sp. C32 (assembly GCF_030417915.1). Taxonomy (NCBI): domain Bacteria; kingdom Pseudomonadati; phylum Pseudomonadota; class Gammaproteobacteria; order Pseudomonadales; family Pseudomonadaceae; genus Pseudomonas; species Pseudomonas sp. C32. Next base: position 87,571 of record NZ_JAUHUK010000018.1, read on the forward strand.
TGTAATGGCCGATCCTAGAGCCCTGAAAGCCCTCTACAAGCGCAGCGATGATGAAATGACCACAGAACAAAAAAAAGTCATGAAAGGCTTCCCCCCTCCTTTGGAGTATGTGGCAACCCGAGCTAATCACCATCGCCAACCGTTTAGCAGTTGGTCTTTCAGAAATATGTCGAGGTTGCTTCCTTCAGAACCCATATTTTGTAGCGGTGGGGAGCCTGAATTACTGACAGCAAAATACACGGAACTGGAGAAGCTAGAATTCAAAAGTGCTTGTGGTGAAAAATTCTCAATCAATCAGCATTTGCTAGCAACTAGGACAAATGGGCTGATCGTAATACGAAATGGCATAGTTCTTTATGAAAGATACTTTTCCGGTATGACAACCAATGACCGGCATGCATGGTTCTCAGCCTGTCAAACCCTCATAGGCATTTTAGCTGAAGAACTAATTTTTCGAGACGTACTTAATCCAGAGATGCCAGTAGGTCTAATAATCCCAGCACTTAAGGGAAGCGCCTATGAACATGCCACCGTTAGACACCTTTTGGATATGAGCGTAGGGGTCAGATACGATGAGGATTATTCAGATGTTAACTCGGATAGTGCGAAGTATATGTACATAACTGGCATTCGAGAGACGCCAGCAAATTACACTGTGCCTAAATCCTTATGCGAATATCTACGCTCGCTCAAACCAGAGCGTGAGCATGGTGGATTTTTTCAATACGTATCAGCGAACTGTGAAGCGCTATCGTGGGTTTTGGAAGTCATCACCGGCGAGCGCTTCGCACAACTAATATCCAATCTCTGGAAAAAATTGCGGTGTGAAGGAGATGCCTACTATGTAACTGACGGGTGGGGACGCAGCGCAGCAGCTGGCGGATTCTGCTCAACGCTGAACGACATGGGACGACTAGGCCAATTGCTGGTGAATAACGGTCGTGTAGGAAATCGCCAAATTATCCCAGAAAAAGTATTTAGCAATATTTTTGCGGGCGGAGATCCATCCATTTTTTCACGGCAAACCGATTACAACACTTGGTCTCCTGGAGCTTCATATAAAAGTTTAAATTACGTTTTTGATACTGACACCGTTATGGCAAGCGGTATCCATGGTCAGTATTTATTTGTCGATCAGAAAACTAACACAGTCATCGCAAAACTTTCTTCTTCTGAAGACCCTGTTAGCCTATTGGACGTTGATACGGTGCGACTATTGCGATTTATTTCCAGGACTTGGGCAGGATGATCACTCTATGGTATGGCCCAGGAAGGTTTGCGCCGTTCGCTCTTCTACGCTGTATTTGCCTTCGTGGCCCTGCGACTTCATCTGCATGTCGATTGCGGAGGAGAACCTCAACGTAAAGATTGTCCGTGGCCTTTCCGGGCTCACCACCGGTTGCAGCCCGAGCCACCGCAGTCAGACCTCAGCGATATGGCGAGCACTTTTATGTCGGTCGGACACTGGATTTACTCCTAAAAGTAGACGTCGCCTTTGCATTAAGACTGTCTCGCTCAGGCCTAGCCGTAGAGCGTCAAGCCTACCCGGTGCGCTACACATGTTCGACCAGAATCCCGTGTGCGTAATGATCAGTCTGCATTCGATATCGTTTGAGCATGCATAGTGAGCTACAGGCGCCAGTAAAAAGGGCCCGCTCAGGCCCTCTTGTACTCAAACCAACATCACTTGGTCAGCCAAGACTCAACAGTCGCGGAGCCGTGCTGTGCTTTCCACTCTTTCAGAGTTTTATGGTTGCCGCCCTTGGTTTCGACGACTTCGCCGGTGTTCGGATTTTTGTAGATCTTCACCTGGCGTGGCTTACGGCTGCCGGATTTGGATTCGGCTGCTGGAGCGTGACGACCAGACTTCGGATCAAGCAGGTTGATCACGTTCGGCAGGCTGTAGCCGTACTCGGCAAGCAGAGCGCGCAGCTTGGTTTCAAATTCGATTTCTTTCTTGAGGCCAGCGTCGCCTTTGAGGGCTTCGAGCGCTTGGAGTTGTTCGGCGAGGTGTTTTTCGAGCTGGCGGAATTCTGCGAGTTTAGACATGGTAGATCTCTGCTTAGTTAGTCCCCTAACACTACACCAAAAACTGCGATTTGAATTTAGTCAGTGCTCTTGTCATTCTCCATCAAATCGTATCCATTGGTGGCTTCAGGCAAGGCATACCAGTCAGTTCTGCATCTGCCCTTGCCGTGGCCGTGGCCGTGGCCGTGGCCGTGGCCGTGGCCCTCTTATAGGCAACCTATTGAGCATAATTTCCAGCGACTCTCAACCTAGTAAGCATTATCGATTTACTAAAACAAGGGAATTTACGCGAGGGGCACAGTGCCGCTAAGTTTAAGCCACTTCTACGACAGACACGCCGTCGCTGAGGTGTTGGCAGGGGTTTTAGAGACCTGCCAATTCCGCATTCCCGCTCACCCTATAGCTAATATTATACTATCCGACAACCGGAGAGTATTGATAGTTATCTACAGAGTCATACTCTTCTCCGGTCATGAGGTTAAGTTGTCGTACAGAACGTCCATACTTCAGGTACTTGTACACGAAATACTTAGCAACTTTATCCTCATGCGTCGAAAGCACAACTTGCCTGTTTGGGAATTCGTTACGTAACAACTCCACTAAGGAAGACATATTGATGTCATCCATGGTTTGTACCGGGTCATCAATCAGCACTGGGGAAAAGCCTTTTGCGTATATTTTATTTAAAGCTAGCGCTAAGGCAATTACCACTGCTGAGATCTGCCCTGAACTCATCGTATTAAGGACGTCGTGATCACGCTGATAATTTGACACCAATCGTACGTTTTTAAGTTCTTCTCCGCCTGTAGGGTCTTTGAGAAACACTCCCTGCCCGATACCAGACTGATGGGATTGCAAAATTTTTCCGGAATAGATATAAAATGGAATTTCAATATCGCCGATCAACTTCTTTTTGTATCTACGAATTTGTTTAAGAACCTTTAAAGAAACATTAGCCAAATCCTGCTCAAGCCGTAGAAGTTTTTCAGCATTCTCTAAGTGGGTAGCGATATCTTTGAGCACAAGCTGAAATGATGAATGATAGCAAGACTCTAGGTATCTCTTCTTTTGAGCAACGTGTTCTTCCGTCACAGAAGCCAAATTATTATTTATATTATTAAAGTAGTCTTTGAACATACGATCAAAAGCATTACCGTCGTCTGCAATCTGGTATTCGATAGATGTCTGCGGAGTATTGGTGCGGACGCGGTTCATCATCTCTTCTAGGTTTCGAGATAGATAATCGCTGTCTAAATTATTAGTTAACTTTGGAAGCATCAAATCGCTGACACTGAACGGGCAACTACCAAGCCATAAGTTCAGTTTGTGCAACCGTTCTTTAACTAGTACCGCTTTCTCCAGTGATTCCAATACTTCATCACGCAGAACTGGATTATTAGCACGAAACTCTGAAATTTGTTCAATGACCGGATCGATGAATCGCTTATTTATATCATTCTCTAATGCAAGAACCGCAAGATCTTGTCCTGATAACAGCACCGAGAAATCATTAACGCGATTAGCCGCAGCTACTTCCAGATCTGTATGATCATCATGAGGCTTGCCACAGAAGAGACATTTAAATTCTTCAGGCAGCTGACTAAGGGAGCGCGATAGTTCGGCGTGCTGGGCTACAATTTTACCGAATACTGTTTTAAGACCGGAGCTCGTCCTGCGAAGCTCCTTAACTGCCTCCTGAGCGGTCTCGAACTCATCATAGTCTTTGCGTCCAAGTAGATCAAAAACGAGAGAAAGATTGGTCGGGATATCTCCTTGTACCAGGGAGCTGTGAGACCTCTCAAGTATTTGATCTTTCGACTTCTTCTCATCGAACTCCTTTATGTGATCTAAAGAATTATAAAAACCAAGATAATCTGTAAGAAGCTCAGATGATCGCAATGCTCTAAAATAGGGGAGAGTTATGAGATAGATATCTTTGTAGTGAATAAATTCTTGCAGGACATTTAATTCAGCGGAAAAAGATGAAAGCTTCGTTTGATTGAAGGCCTCAAACTCTTCCAAATCCCACTCAGGGGATTTCGATAATTCAATCAGCCAAGGAAACAAATAACGGTGTTCTACATCGCCAAATTTTGCCGCGTGACTGGCACTGTCAATGTTGTGGCTTTTTTTCAACAGCTCGGCTTTTTCGCTCTGCATCCCACGCTGAGAACCGAGTTTCTTCTCGATGCTTTTTAAGCGAGCATACTTAGCCTCGGCTGCGGCAGTATCACCAAAGAGTTTGGATATTTGCAATGCTCGACCAGTTTCACTATTCGTTTTCAAAAAGGAGGCTGCCTCCTCCTGTTGAATATAGTGAAATAGATGGAAGTCTCTTGTGAAATCACTATTTCCAAGAAGATTTTCTACTTCTACCTGCTTTATCGGCGTCCAACCGTCAGCGCTTTCAATGAAAACATCCCAAAGCTCAGGGAAGCGGGATATTCTTTGCGCTCCTGTAGGAATCGGTGACTTAAGCTTTCGTCTTAGTGACAACGTCTCCCCTGATGAGCGGGAAAGCTTAATATCAATCAAGACGTCTGATCGAGGGTTGTGGGCAACTACTACGTCTTCAGGAGTCTGCCGTCCGTCCGTGCTTATAAAGCGATTGATTGCCCCAGTTAGCGCCAATTCAATGGCATCAAAGACCGAAGTTTTCCCGTAGCCATTAGGCCCATCAAGGAGCATTAGGTCACTTCCATTGAAGCTCACCTTATATGCTTCTCCACCGAAGACTTTGAAGTTGGTGAATTCCACACTCATGAGTTTAAGCATCAGCTCGCTCTCCCTAGGAACTGCATCATCAACTCCTCATCGACGATATCATCATCAACACCTAACGCAAACTCATACAATGTCTGCTCATCAACAGTAAGCCCAGAGACTAAAGATGCATCAAGATCAAATAAACGCTTCGGATCATGCACATAAATTACAAAAGGTATTTTTATAATTATTTTTAATAGCAGCGAATAATAATTTTTCAGCGTAGCAGACTTCTCTTTAAATTTTTGAAAGAAACGTCCGTCTCCCTCTCCAACGAGTTCGTTTATCTTTGCAATAGTGAAATCAATATCTTTTGCTTCTAAATCCATCAACTCTGCAGCGCTGTATGAAATCACATTTTTTTTGAAGTTGTACCGATCTTCCTCTATTTGAAAAACCTGCTTGTTAGTGATTGCAAGGTCGGGCCAACAAATAATCATCGTGCAATTCTTAGCAAACACCCTGTCAACAATTGGGTCTTGACGAATTTTCGAATATAGATCATCCGCCCAAACAGACAATATCAGATCGGCTTGCTGGTGAGTCGCATTTTGGCCCTCAATAACCAGATAAAACTCTGCCTTATTTTCAGTATCCTTTGGTTTGAAAAGCCTAGCCACGAACTCCTCATATTCGTGCTCAAACTCTACTGACTCATAGCCATTATTTAAAAATACTTTATCAATCAAATTAATCAGCATTTAATTCATCCATGGCTTGCTGAATGGGTATCAACCGAAGCTTACCAAAATACTCATCCCGAGGCTCACGCTCCTCAACACCGATTAATTGGGGAGGAGTGGTGTGTCTTGCGGCTTGCTCATACAACGACATGACTTGAGGCCCATCATAGATCAGGTGATTGACCTCATATAGGTCTACAACTATTCGGGTATTCGCTATCAGTGCTTTTGCGATTTTTGTCGGGGACTTGTCATTTATGGTTGTCGGCAGATAATAGTTTTCAGGGTGAGATTGTGAGCGATACACCAGCTTATTTTGATCTGCATCATTCTCGCAACAATGGAAATCCAAAGAATTAAAAATCTTCAACAACACATCCGCGATACCGTTCTCATTAACCGCAAAAGCCTGATCAACATTTGTTCGCCCCTCAAACCTCACCGCTGGGGAGAAATTTTTGTAATACGCAAACAACTTATCCGGTTTGGCACACATCAGTGAATATCGTATCTGGGATAGGTTGCACACAAAATCATCTAGATCTTCGGGAGCCGTGTAATAATCCGGGTTACTCATAAACTCGTCAAATAGGCAAAAGAATCTCTCTTTGAATTTAATCGCCAAATACTCGCTACTGACATCATCAAAATCCGTATCTAAAATAGCAAGAACATCACGCACATCAATGTGAAGCAGCTCGTTATTTTGTTTATTTAGGTGACGTTCTGTTACGTAGCAGTCGAGCGTCTCTAACAGATAATGAAAAACGCTGTCGACTTGCTTTGAAGTATTCACACCTCCCCTCATTGCAAGAACGTCCACTAGCTTTGACTTTATTAGTTCATTAATATCATCAATGCTACAACATGCATCCCCTCCATACAGATAGATCTGTATCCTGGAAATTGCCAATGATGGGTCTCCGACGATTAACTGGAGGGCGTCACTAACCTGATCTACTGTGAAGGTCTCGAACGCTTGGCCGATTATTCTAGCGGTTTTATTCCTATTTTTACTACGATTTACTGCCTTGAAAATCGTGCTGTTAGCCGGTGTTGCCACGTGTTCATTTATCAATACTTGGACAAACGCAGCGATGGCTTGCTGCAAACTCTGTCCCGCTGGAAAATTGATAGACTTCCAAGTATGAATATATCCGACAGGCCCTGGCTGACCATACAAGTTCAATGCCAAACCGAACAACGCATCATCATAAGAACTAAAACTTTGCTCGGCATAGGCTTTCACCTGATGAAATGACACCAAATTGCTATTGGCGAACAACTCAAAGTCTTCGTTATTTTCTAAGACAATGGAGTCGCCCTGAAATGTGTACGCTGCGTCTGCTCCGAGCTTATCGATTATGTGACAAAGCATATAATGGATAGCTACTTTCCCTTGGTAATTATATCCACTCCAAGAGGGAGTTGCGTCGTGGATCATTCAGGCAGTTCCTTTATTAGAATTTCCCCAGCACTCTGTTTGCTGCACCCTTTCCGAATTATTGGCGGGCCAACCGTTATAAAGCCGGTTCAAGATGCCACGCAGCAATGGATTGCACAATGCTATTACTGGGGGATTGTGATAACCGTCTGACATGACGGCTAACATAAAAATTGCCAGCGTGCCACCTTATGGAAGCACCGTTGATTCTCACGAAGTCGTCAGGGCGAGGTTCTGGCGATGCCAAAAAGACAGCGACTGGCCTACCACGTAAGCGGCGTCGTCCTAGGAGATGGAGGATGGAGGATGGAGGATGGAGGATGGAGGATGGAGGAACATACCAGGAGAGTGTTAAGGGGTGAAGGTAAATGGCAGTATGACGAATCCCTCAGATCGACCAATTAGTAGCTCTATGCTAGCGACCGAGAAAGCCCTTTCACTTGGTAGAAAACAGGAAGCAAATATGACCAGCGAATAATTATTGCTGAACCATAATTTCGAATAGTCCAATCAGGGTCTCGGGCGGAGCCAACAGGCGATACTAACTACTTGCAGTACACCGTCCAAAGCTGATCAACGCGCGTCGTAAAGCTCTGACTCATCATCTCTTGTCGCATCCCCCAGTCCGGATCTGTGGGCACGCTGGCGACACGTAATGTCCCCCCGCCCCACCTCCCATTTATTGCATCCAACACCCTCATTACCTTCTCGGTAGCTTCGGGCTGAGAGATAGAGAAAAGGTCGTCGGTGTACTCGCCTTTTTGACAAAGGTTAACCAGAAGCACCTCGGCTTTGCTGTACTTAAAACCTTGTCGGAAAACCCGATCTACTGCGTCCACTGCAGCTTTTGTCATCAAGCGAACGTCGTCCGTTGGATAGGGCAATTCCACCAACACACCATTGGCGTACTTCGCTTCCTCGGGATTGAACATGCCCGTGCGAATGCTGACCCTGATCTTCTTGCACAAAGATTGCTGAGCCCGAAGCTTCTCCGTAGCTCGCATCATGTAGGTGGCGACGGCCTCCTTGATCGGTGCAATCTCGGTCAGACGCTTACCGAACATCCGACTGCAACAGATCTCTTGCTTGGGCGGATCAGGTTCATCGAGCTCAAGACACGGCGTACCCGCAAGCTCGCGCGCCGTCTTCTCAATTACTACGCTGAATTTCTTTCGCAGCATCCATGGATCTGTTTTGGAGAGATCCCATGCAGTCTTGATGCCCATACCTTCCAAGTGAAGAGTCATCTTGCGCCCGACACCCCAAACGTCGGAGACGGAACATTTCTTGAGTACCCAGTCGCGCTTAACCTGGTCACGTAGATCAACAACACCACCACTCTGCGCCTGCCATTTCTTTGCTGCATGGTTGGCGAGTTTGCTCAGGGTTTTGGTACCGGCAATACCGACGCCGACCGGAATGCCGGTGCTTCGATAAACCTGAGCCCGGATACGCCGTCCCAGTGCCTCAAGATCACCGGGCACACCTGCCAAATCAGCAAAGGCCTCGTCAATACTGTAGACCTCAACGGCGGGCACGAGAGACTCAATGACACTCATCACTCGCTGGCTCATATCGCCGTACAACGCATAGTTCGATGAGAACGCGACGATGCCATGCTGCTTGAGTTTGTGTTTGATCTGGAAGTACGGCTCACCCATTTTAACGTAGGGTTTGCTGTCTGCGCTGCGGGCGATCACGCAACCGTCGTTGTTGGACAAGACCACGATGGGGGTCTTGGCTAGGTCAGGGCGAAAGACACGTTCACAGCTCGCGTAGAAGCTATTGCAGTCGATCAGCGCGAAGACAGGCTCAGGCTTTCGGATCATGGGCACGCACGCTGAATGTCACGACACCCCAGATGATCAGTTCATCACCTTCAAGGATGTATCGCGGCGGGTAACCTGCATTCTCGGACATTAGGATGATGTCGGAGCCTCGCTTGCATAGGCGTTTGCACACCGGCTCGCAGTTCACTGCCGCAATCACAATGTGGCCGTGTTCAGCGGTGATCGAGCGATCAACCACTGCCATGTCCCCATCAAAGATGCCCGCACCTTCCATGCTGTGGCCTTCAATGCGCACCAGATAGATATGCGGGGCTCGAATGTCCAACAGCTCGTCGATGGAGATGTGTTGTTCAAGGTGATCAGCCGCAGGGGATGGGAAGCCGGCTGGGACTTTGAACGAGTAGAACGGGAGCTGGACTCCCCCTCCTCCTAACGGGCCGATGATTGTGACGCTCATGGTGGGTGCCTCAACCAAAACTGTACATACATACAGTAAACGTCGAAGACGGTTGACGGTCAATGTCGAGCGAGAAAAATAGACCAAAGGGAATGACGCCCCATCAGCGGGCAGTACGGCTATGGTCGTGATAGGTACCCTAATTTTATTTGCTGATTGCGCGGCTTGGCTTTGTTGCCAAAAAAACCGCAGTCCATAGCTGTTCCGCCAACCACTGAGCCTCACTTCGACTGAGACTCCAGCCAACCCAACCAAAGCGCATCAAAACGTATTGGTCATCTAGCCTAATTTGAAAGTCGTAGATAGGCTCTTCACCACCTTTGAATTCCACCTCCGGCTCGGGATCGAACAGGGCTCCTTCCATTAGGAAATTTCTACCAATGCTCACAACTTGGAGCAGATCAGATGCTTCCTGTGACCCGGACGATTCATGACGCTCAATGAGAGCAGCCCAATTGTCATGGGTTGTTTGGATATTAGACTTATCCGACTTTGGGTGATTATGGTCAAACGAGTTGAGTACCGCTTTGATTAGACCAGACGCGACCTCATAAGCTTGCCGTGTGGTGAAGCATGCTTTGAAGTCGTGTAGCGTTACCCGTATGAGTCGAGACGGGGTGAGTTTGACCCTCGCGCGATAATGCTCGTCAGTTCCCGGGAAAGTGAAAAACTCAGACGACTTGAAGATGAGGCTGGATTTCAAACGGTCGTTGACGCTCATAGCACTCTCAAAGAATTGGTTTACTAAATCTCCATTCGGCTCGAGTCCTACGAATCTTTAACAGGCTCCAAAAATTTTATTGAGCACGTCAGCCAGATGCATGAATCGAAATTGACCAGGCTCTGCACCTCCCAGCCGGTGGAAGATCGACCTAAATCGAGAGTTAGCGCCTCCACACCCAATTACACACCCAATTACACCCATTTAATCTCTCTGTGGAGTTCTGCTTACGCGCTCATGACACTCTCTGAATCTTGAGGTCGAGTAAGCGGCTAGCCGTGCAGGCTGAAATATTGCAATCAGAAACGGTCTTATTGGCCGTATAAAATAGGATGCTCGCTAAAGTGTAAGCTTGCTTATCGCGTCTGAAGAGACAACACCATGCAGAGTGAGGAGGAAATTCAATTGGAACTGGCTCTGGCCGAGGCACTGAGGCGGAAGCAGTTCGAGCAATGGCTGACAGCGAACCGCGAGGCCGTTAAAGCCTACAACGAATTCGTGGAGGCCCACGGCATCTTCAGCGACTTTGTACGAAGCTTTTGAAGCTTCAGCAAGTGTTGGGATTCCCCAAAAACGACTTTAAAAATGGACTGTCAGTCGTCTCCCCAAGGATCGAACTTGTCCCCGTACTTGGCATGCAAGGCGCGATTTCGTTTGATCTGCCAGATCCAGGGATCGTAGTCATCGGGCAAAGTGGCGAGCTTGGCGCTAATGAGCATTTGCACTGTTTCATCGCGCAACAAGCGGCGAGTCAAATCGCGGCATTCGCCGAGCGTAGTAACGCCACGTATGACATGGTTTTCCTTAACATAGAGGTAAGTCATACCCACACGCATGTGACCATATTCCCTCACTTCATCAGGGTAAATGTCCTCCAAGCTGAGATGTCCCATATCGTGCTCCTAGGTGAAAAAAACCGCTCGCAAATGAGTACTCAAGTGTTGTCCGAGGACACTATGGATAGGCGTGCACCATCGATGAAATCGCCCCTGCGCGCCAGCGCCTTCAAAAGCCAGGTAGTCACAGGTGATTTGGTGTGCGCATGACAATCGCCACAATGGTGCGTTGCTGAATTTACACCTCAGTAACGCTCACCTGTCTGAAGAAACTCACGAAAACTTTTCCGTCCGACACCTCGCAGGAAACTTCCGAGAACGTAATTGCCACTTTGAGTTTCAAGAAGCCAGAAACGTCCCTCTTTCCAGGCACTCTGAATTTTCCCTGTCCGAAGAAGGCCGCCATCTGCGGGGCGAAAAGCGTCACCGTGCCCAGCATGATCAAAGGAAACGCCAAGGCATGTGTCATTTGCGATGAAGGCATCGCTGATGAACGCAGTGACCGGCACCGAATATTTCCGGATGCTCGCTCGCCCGAGGCGGCACAACTGAAAGTCGGTCAACTCTTTGCTATGAAATTCGAGCTCGATGATTTCAGACATCCCGAAAGGCTCCAAAACGAATCCAAATGAATTGCTGGCGCGTTTCACGCGTCAGGCCGACATTGAAAAAGCTGCCCCCACCGTGGCCTCTTTTCTCTGACCCGAACCCCAAAGCAGGTAGACCGTATTTTTGGTTTCAAACATGCAGCCGTAAATGAAAGAAACCTGGAAATCGCTTCGCACCCACATATTGGGTTGAAAGCGCCCTCTACTGTCCAGGACTACCTCATGAGCGAATAGCGTCGCGGGTAGCAGGCCGAGCCTCGTCAGTTTTTCCTTTTCCTCAGATGTCATAATGAGGTCGATCAAGATCCACTGCCTCACAACGCAGAACGCTTTGCCAGGGAAAATCTTCGCCGCTAGGGAAATCAAGTCCTCCTGAGAGCCCTGCCAGCCGGCCGATCCTTCCCCAACTCCGTAAAGGAGCTGGGTGATTTCTTCCAACGTTACCATCTCCGATCCTCAAAACTATTGAGTGGTGGGAAATCGCCAGATTCAAACCTCGATAATTAAATCAGGATCGAAGCCGGTGCGCTGCCCTGGATAACCGCGTGGATTTGAAACCACGCTGCATCCATTTTTGGTGAAGCTTGCAGCAACATGAGTGTGGCCATACACCCACAGATCTGCCTTCTCCAACAGATCCGACCAGTCGTTCGCATAGGACGCCGCCAAGTGGCCTTCAACGTCTTCAGAAAGATAGTCCGGCGCTGGCGCATGATGGGTGATCACCACTGTTTTACCGTCAAAGGGCTTTTCCAATTCTTGAGTTAGCCAGCTATAAGCCATCCTCGATCTGGCAATCAGATCAGCAGGACGCAAGCGGCGATAATTCATGTCAGCTCTGATCACGCGGAAATCCGTCATCCACTCCCGCGCGGTGCGGGTCGCTGCTTCGACATCTCCAGTCGAGGTGTAATCCGTCCACCCCGTAGTAACCAGAAAACGCGTCTGATCCCAAATCAGAGCCTCATTTTCCAGCACATGCACATGCGGTAATGCCGCCTCCTTCATCTTGCGCAACGTGTGATCGAGGTGGGCTCCGTAGTACTCGTGATTTCCGCAGACATAGATCACCGGGCACTGGAATGTCTCATTCGCCCACTTCACTCCGCGCGCTTTTTTATCAATGTCGCCAGCCAGGATGACCACGTCCGCATCGCTTGGGGCGGGATCGAAACGAGAGAACTCATTGTGCAGATCCGAAAAGATTTGGAGTTTCATAGAGGTCGCCGTTTTGTTCAGTGCTCCGCGCATTCCTGAGCTGGTGAATGAGCAGTCTTCGTATCCTCATAGATCATGCGAGTGTTGATGACTGAACGAGCGTCGAGAATATCTGCAGCACGGCTGTAAACAGCTCCGCTTGCAACTTTGTGAAGCAACAAGACGCGCTTACCGTTTTGGTCGTATCCGACGAACAGGCTAATTAGCTTTTCCATACGTACTGAATTGCTTCCGTTCAGTCGAGGTGAGGTCACGACCTGAACCTCCTCCACTGAGAATGTTGAATCTTGCGCCGCGAGCACATCGGACAGCATGGACACGTTCGCGGGCATCACCTTTTTGGTGCGGTGCTTGCTCCCTTCATAGAAGCGGACGGTCACGTAATAAAAAGGATCCACAGATTCAAACTGCACCATTCTCCAAGCAATACGGTCAGGGCCAAGAGAGTCTGGCTCACTGTCTATGTAAGACTCATGAGTAATAAACATTTCGCGACTTTTCCTCGTGTTGCGATGCGACGGTTCGACTTACTGACAAGGGATCTAGCTCAGACATTCTGGCAATACATAGCTATTGTTCAGTATGAAGAAGCAGCTCCTGCTCAGAGGATGGGGGCGTGCCAGATCATTGCGTCCGCTTCGCCTCCCTTTGATGAGACAGGCCTGTGTCGGCTGTCATGGGATGACGCTGCTGAAACTAGAATCCGTTTATATGCAGACCCACCCGAGTAAATATATAGATTTGCATGGGTCTTCGCAATCACGGCATACCGTCCTGCTTTGGGGGGGGGAGTCAGGATGTTGCTTCGCAACGCGTTTGCAGCGGTATTACAGCTAGTAAGGACTCGGTTGGGTCTGACGCAGCACGACATTGCTACGACTGTAACGCCATCGCATGTAAGCCAACTGGAAGCGGTCAAAACGTCACCGACCCTTGAAGTCACTCAGGAGCTTGCACAAGCGTTGCACCTGCATCCTGTTTCTCTTCTAGCACTCGTCCACGCAGCCCAAGACCAACGAACAGCTCGGGAAATTCTGCAGTTAGCTCTGGAGGAGTTGGCCATTATTGAGCTGCTAGATGCATCTCTCCCTATTCAGCCAGAAAAGCTGTCTCATCCGCAGGCGGTAGCAGCGGAGAAAAAATCGGAGGCCGTCCAGGAGCTTAAAAAAGAAGGACGCAGCCGAGCCGAGGTTAGCCAGATTTTGGGACTGCCGAAATCTACAGTCGGTCGGCTTTGGCACAACAAAAATTCGTAGAGAATGTCTTATCCGGCTAAATGGAAACCGGTGGTTACATCCACAAAGTGCCTTCATGCCACAGGTTTGGGCGCCCCAAAACCTTCCTGTGAGTGGGCTAGCTGAACAATCACAGCCTCTCTAGCCCGGCTAGTGTTCATTGATCACATGTGAGAAATGAATTTTCATCGCGAGCCAGCGGTGGAGCCCCAATGATTACGGGCGGTTCAAGTTTGGATGACACCTACACACCTACACAGTCTGGTGTTGTTTCCGTCCTATAAGAGTTCGATTCCCTTCACCCGCTCCACTAATTTCAAGGCCTCCAGCGGTGCATGTACATGACTGCATTCAGTTGGGGGCTGTATTGGGGTCAGTTTCGGGCTTTCGACTGTTCAGGCGACGCCTACTGCACTTGTAATCAGTAGGTCCCGGGCTCGATTCTTGGTACCGATACCATATAAATCAAAGGCTTGCAGCGATGCAGGCCTTTGTTGTTTCTGCCATACGTAAAATTCTTTTTAGATTCCTTTATAGCCACGGATGCTAAAGGATTGACTACCAATACGCTCGCCATGGAGGACGCCGACGAGGTGTACCAGATCCTATTCGAATTGCTGCGAGATCACATCGACGACCTGTAACACGGTCGAGCAGTGGACCGCTCCAGCTTCGGTTGGGGCGGTTTTTTTTGCCTAAAAAGGTCGGTAAAAGCCGCAGGGGATTGCGGTGTTACATGATGTGCTTTTCCGGTTCGGGAATATGGCTTGCGCCGAGGATCGCTGGCAGCAGACCTGTACGCAAATCCCCGCCACTCGGCTGTTGATAAAGACTCAACCCAAACTCAGGCAGCACCGCCACCAAGTAATCGAAAATATCCCCCTGAATCTGCTCGTAATCCGCCCACGCCGTTGTGCTTGTGAAACAGTAGATTTCCAGCGGAATGCCCTGCGCGGTGGCCTGCATCTGGCGGACCATACAGGTCATGCTCGGCTGTATCGCCGGGTGACTTTTTAGATACTCCAGCGCATAAGCGCGGAAGGTTCCGATGTTGGTCATCCGCCGATGGTTGGCCGATATCGCTGCCACATTGCCCTTCGCTTCGTTCCAGGCTTTGAGTTCGACCTGTTTGCGACCGATGTAATCGCTCACCAGATGCACCTGCGACAATTTCTGCTCTTCATCATCGCGGATGAAACGCACGCCGCTGGCGTCGATGAACAAGCTGCGTTTGATCCGTCGACCGCCGGATTGTTGCATTCCACGCCAGTTCTTGAACGACTCGGACATCAAGCGCCAGGTCGGGATCGAAATAATTGTCTTGTCAAAGTTTTGCACCTTCACCGTGTGCAGCGTGATGTCGACCACGTCACCGTCAGCGCCGACCTGCGGCATCTCGATCCAGTCGCCCACCCGCAGCATGTCGCTGCTGGTCAGTTGCACACCGGCCACAAACGACAGCAGCGTGTCCTTGTAGACCAAAATAATCACCGCCGACATGGCGCCCAGACCCGAGAGCAGCAACAGCGGCGAACGGTCGATCAGGGTGGCGACAATGATGATCGCGCCCAGCGCGTACAAGACCATTTTTGTCAGGTGCACGTAACCTTTGATCGAACGGGTAAGGGCGTGTTCGGTGCGCGCGTAGATGTCCAGCGACGCATTGAGTAGGGATGTGACCGCCAGCAACAGAAACAGAAAGGTGAGCGCCAGCGACGCATTGCTGAGGAAATTCAGGGCGGTCGTGCTCAGCCCTGGCACCAGGCGCAGGCCGAACTGAATCACCAGCAACGGCGTCGCCTGGACCAGGCGATGAAAGACCTTGTTGTAGTAAAAGTCGTTGATCCAGTGCAGTGTCGGTTGGCGACCGAGCATTTTGGTCGTATGAAACATGAGGTACCGCGCCACTCGTCCGAGGACCAGCGCAATGACCAATAACAGCATCAGCGCCAGGCTTGTATGCAGGAGCGGGTGTTGATCGAGGGCACCCCAGAGGCCTTGGAGGTTGAGCCAGAGCTGCTTGATATCCATGGGCTAAAACGATTCCTCTGTAAGACGCGGCGGGAAATTAGGGCACTTAAGACGCTTTAGATGACGTTTGAAGACAAATTCATTGATGTAGTCGCTCAATCCAGAGGGCCGAAAGTGCCCTACCTCTACTGGGAAGCCCGCGACAAAGCGGGCACCTGGTGCAGCGAGTTTCCTCGTCAATCTGGTGGCGGCACCAATCTGTTCTCTAGGGCCGTAACTACTGCTCAAACCTTGAGCTTGAGGCTAGATGGTTCTGCTTATTGCGCCAGTCCTACTCATCGGTACTTGACGCACGAGCGGTGACTTCAATGGCCTTAATACTGATAGCTGCAAAGATGGCCGTCATCAGCACGCCGTTAAAACCAAGCACGATGGCAAGGAAACGCGAGGTAGCCAGTTTGGGCGCCAGGTCGCCGTAACCGATGGTCAGGCCGGTGACAAAAGCAAAGTAAATACCTTCAAATGCGCTCCATCCTTCGAGCTGACTGATGATCAGACCGAGCAGCGAGATAATAAAAATGAGCATTAAAAAAATCGGCGAGACAACAAGAAAATAAAACCACACAGTTTTGTAAAACTCGCGGCGAACTTTCTTGGCATAAGTGATACGCGTACGCATGTTATGGATTTCCATTAATAAAGCTTGAGCCAGGGAGAAATGAAACTCTCTCTTTAGGGACAATTAAAATATTGTCCTATGGGAGCGTGACATTAAAACAATAAAGTTTTGCTGTTTTCTTTTCCAGTTTTTTGCAAGATTTCTCTTAATGCTTACAAATGGCTTGCCACCATAGCAAGCGGGGTCATAGTTACTACCTAAAACAAATATTTCATAATCCTTGAAATATGTTTCAAAAATGTCGTCATATTCTAAATATTGTGACGCTTGATTGTTCGCTATATTCAAGCATGATGATGGGGCGAAATTTAAATAATGCTTGCTTCAAGCCATGTATTACTTTGGATTCGTGCCCTTCGACATCATTTTTTATAAAATCAATTTTTGTTATGGCGGTCGAATTTTCAGCTACCCATTCATCGCCTCTGATGAGTGATACTGTTTCCGTGCTATGTGAGCCATCACGCGCCCCCGAGACCAGACGCGCCCATATTGCCATTTTCGTTAACAAAAATAGCGCAGGAGTAGGCAGAGACGAAATCAAAAATTGATATTTCTGGTTAATTACGCTCTTTGAACAGAATCGCTCGTTAGTTTCTGTCAATCAGCGCAAAAGCAATTCGATCAACGCGCAGCGCTTCAACGTATTGAAAGTCGACGAAAGCAGCTTCATGAAAAGCGGCAGGAGCTTGATAGGTATTGCAGCCGCCCATTGTGATTTGCGTGCCTGGAAGCTCCAATCTGTTGGCGCAATTTGGTCAGCATTTCCATATCCTGAAAAATTAACGTCGCAAAATCTGAGTTTTGTTAACGTTTGTTCTTGTCCGGTAACGGATTTCGTCCAGATCCAGGATTGCATCTCTTTGAAGCGACGACTGACACCTCCCAAAACGCGAGGTAATGCAGTGCGTGTGATTGCAAAAGGGACATTGCGGGAGTTCTGGGAAAGTAGTCCGGCTTATGCTGACTCCGAAACACCACTGGTTGAAGGGTATCGGCACATGGAAAAAACCGAGGTCAAAGCGGAGCTTAGAACGACCAGCATCTTCAAGGGTGGCAGGGTTGTATTCAACATCGGTGGCAACTAGTACCGAGTGTTCATGGCAATTGATTACCAACGCCAACTTGGTTTCATACGATTCGTTAGCACTCACGCTCAGTACGATCAGATCAACACGGAGACCGTGTGATGAACATTAAGCCTATTCGCAGCCAAGAAGACCTGAACGCTGCATTTGCTCGTGTTGAGCAATTGTGGGGCTCGGAAGGCGATGAGTTGGAAGTTCTTGCGCTGCTCATCGAAAAGTACGAAGACGAGCATTACCCGATGCCCCCCTCGGATCCGATTGAGGCAATTAAATTTCGCATGGATCAACAAGGCCTGACGCCTCGTGATCTGGAACCCTTCATCGGCACCAGCGATTTCGTGTGAGCGTACCTGACGAAAAACCTCGAAATACACAAAACACGTAAACCAAGACTTGCACAAAGCCATTCCCGCAGCGCCCTCCTAGACTCGATTCCTATCGCTGCACCGCCGAACCCGTGAGATTCGGTGGTTATAGTGTTGATTACAAAAAATCAGTAGGTATAGTAACCACAAGCACACCACAGGGAGGTGATGTGAATAGCCGATTTTTGATAAGCCAACTCATTGCAGACGGCTGGTATCTGGTACGAGTCAGAGGCAGCCATCATCACTTCAAGCACCCGACCAAGCCGGGGTTGGTGACAGTCCCTCACCCGAAGAAAGATCTGCTCAAGAAAACGGCCATCAGTATTTTGCAACAGGCGCTGCTCTGACGAGTGCTAGGCGCCAAGTCCTCGGAGGACAATGAACATGCTTTATCCAATTGCGATTTCGATGGGCGACGACGAGCACGCCTGGGGCGTTGAAGTCCCCGACATTCCGGGCTGCTTTTCCGCCGGGGAAGATCTGGATGACGCGATGGCGATGGCCCGGGAAGCCATCGAAGGCCATTTCGAGATTCTGGCCGAAGACGGCTCGCCCATTCCACCAGCCAACAAAGTGACCTTGCACGCAGCTGACCCGAAATATGCCGGGTGTGCGTGGGCGCTGGTGGACATCGACGTTACCAAATATCTGGGTAAGGCCCAGAAGCTGAACATCACGCTTCCGGGTTACCTGCTCAACCGTATTGATGAGTACGTGCTGCACCATCCGGAAGAGAAAAGCCGTTCGGGCTTTTTGGCATCGGCGGCACTCAAGGTGTTGCAGCAGGGCTGATGACAGTGCTTCAGCGAGAAATCAACCGGCCCCTGTGGCCGGTTTTTTTATGGCCGGGGTTTAGAGCAACGCTGAATCCACCCCCGACCCTCGATCGCTCGAATGAGGCCGTTTTGTAGATAAAGCAACGTCCTACAATAGTCTGGGAAATGTCCGTACACTTGCGCATTGCTGTGCTTTTGCCACGAAGCCTATAGTCCTCCGACGCCCAAATGGCGTGTCGGGTTTGGCGACCTGAAGTGGAATGCAAAAGCGCGCTGGCTTGCTTGCAGGCGTTTTTGCATCTGTAGAGTTGTCGTTTTTTGGCAGCTGTGCGCGGGAGACTTTCGAGTCTGCCGGCTTCCACTCCGGTTCGCCAACCTGCGTACAGTTGCCACCCTTTCGTTTGGCGACGATCGGTTGGTAGACCTCAACTAAGTGGAGCAATACTCATGCAAGAATTCATGGCTTTAACCAGCAACGCCGACGACCTCCCCTCCCTCTACGTCAACACGACCCAACCTCTGCACTCCCTCCTCAGCACCGCCAGCTACAGAATCCGAGCCGTTACTCAACTTCTGGAAAACCTCGCCATGCGCGGTGACCTGACCTCTGACACCGTCGTTTTGAGTGATTTTGCATTGCTGTGCTGCGTGCCATTGCGCGATGGTTGCGATGTGCTGGATGTGATCGCTCGACGGCTGGATGCAGAGCCGTCCTGATGCAATCCTGTGGCGAGGGAGCATGCTCCCTCGCCACAATGTCGGGGTGCTTTGCAGTCTCAGCGGGTCGCGACAATGAACAACCGTGGAAACGGCAACAGCACCGAACCATCGGCCAGCGCCGGATAAGCCTGTTCAATCGCTGACAGATATTGTTTGAGGTACTGCACCCGCTCCGCCTCATCCAGCGGTTCAATAAACGGCCGCAACCCACTGCCCTTGAACCACTCGACGACACCGGCCGCACCCTCCGCGAGTGGATGATGGTAGGTGGTGCGCCACACATCGACGCGCGTGCAGCAGGCTTTGAGCATCGAATAATAAACGCCGGCATCGGCCATCTCGGTCCGCTGCCCGGCGACTTTCGAAAGCTTGCTGGCCCATGGTCCGTCAGCCGCGACTTCGCGCATCAAGCGATGCGAAGGTTGCTGGAGGTTGTCGGGCATCTGAATCGCCAGGCTGCCGCCGGGCGCAAGTTTGTTCACCAGTGCAGGCAACAACGTGGCGTGATCGGGCACCCACTGCAACACCGCGTTGGCGAAAATCACATCGAACGGACCTGCTTCGCTCCAGGTGTCGATGTCCGCGATATCGAATTGCACTTGTGGCAGGCGCTGGCGTGCAGCCTCGATCATGTCGCTCGAACTGTCCAACCCGCGCACCGCAGCGCCGGCAAAACGCTCCACCAGCAACTCCGTCGAGTTACCGGGACCACAACCGATATCGACGGCCGAGCGCACATCACCGGCGGGGATCGCCGCCAGCAGGTCACGGGCTGGGCGGGTGCGTTCATCTTCAAAAGCGACGTATTGTTTGGCGGACCAACTCATTGCGTTCTCCTGTCGGTGTGTTGTCCTCGGGTCGCTACGATACCGCGTTGAACATCATCAAAGGTTTCAGAAAACCGGTTGTTCAGTCATATCGAATTTTCACCTTGCCGCCACTGTCTGAAATTCAAGCGCCCTCTTATAAGGAACACGGCCATGAAATTCGCAAAAGTCGCGCAGAAACTCGCCCTGTGGGCCGGCAGTCCCATGACGTTCATGGGAGCGATCATTCTGATTTTTTTGTGGGCGGTGAGCGGGCCGTTTTTCGGTTACAACGACACGTGGCAACTGGTCATCAATACCTCGACCACCATCATCACCTTCCTGATGGTGTTCCTGATCCAGAACACGCAGAACCGCGACACGGACATTTTGCATTTGAAGGTCGATGAGTTGCTGCGGGTGACCAAGGATGCGCAGAACGCGATGCTTGGGCTCGAAGCGCTGGACCTCAAGGAGTTGGAGGCGCTGAGAAAGAAGTATCGGACCCTCGGCGAAGGCCAGACCATTTCCCTGGACGGTACCGTTATCGAAGAAAAGGCTCAGTCCGGATTGAAAGACTGCTGATAAAACAGCCATTGCACAGGCGTCTGTCATCGCCTGCGCAATTCAAAAATCAGCGACTGGCTTGCAGCGCCCTGGCCATTTCCAGATGGTTCTGCAGCTTCGGCAGAGTCTCCTCGGCAAACGCTTTGATTTGCGGCACGTCAGTGGTCTGCGCCGTCTGCTGCAATTGTTCGATGGCTTCCTGAGTGGTTTTCACCTGACTGGCGGCATAGGCCTCATCAAACGTCGCGCCTTCCATGACCTGCGGCATCAATGCCTTGGCTTTTTCCATCACCTCCTCGCGCGGTGCCACCGGTAGATCCAGTTGTTTGGCGATTTTTGCCAGGTGCTGGTTGGCGGTGGTGCGGTCGTTGATCACGACGATGGTGTAGTCCTTGACCTCTTTGGATTCGGACTTCTGGTGCGCCAGTCGGCTGGCTTCGATATCCGCCATGCCTTTGGCGGAGGCATCGTTGATGAATTCGGCAGGCGACTGGGCGAAGGCGCTGCTGGCGCACAGGCCCAACAACGTTACAAAACTGGCATTACGCAATCGGGTGGCCATCCGGTTCATGGTCGCGCCCTCCTCTTAAAATTCAAACGGGAGCTTTCGCTCCCGCTTCTCAATTAAAACGACCGTTATCCACTAGCGGGACTTTTGCCCGCCTTGTCCGCCTTTTCGACCCATGTCGGGCTTCTCTTTATCGACAGTCGTGGTGGTCGTTTTCCCACCTTTGCGACCGGCTTCAGATGCCTTCGTTCGATCGTTGGCGAAATTTCCCGAGTTCGAGTTTCTTGAGTTAGGCATGATTCTCTTCCTCTTGGTATTGATCGCGGCGAGCTGTAGCCCGCATAGAATCTGAATTTTCGCGTGCCAAAAGGTTTAGAAAACCTGAAATCGTCTCGACGAACGGTGATGACACTTTCAGACGAAGCGCAGGTGATGTGCGCGCTTGGCGGTGTACATCGCCTCGTCGGCATGGCGCAGCAACTGCTTATCTTCAGTGCCATGTTCAGGGTACTGGGCGACGCCGATACTGGGCTGGATGTTCAGACTGTGGCCGTCCAGGCGCAGGGGCTGGTCCAGCACCTGACGGATTTTTCCGACCACGATGTCGGTGTCTTCCGGAGCCTGAATGCTGTGCAGTAACACCACGAACTCATCGCCGCCAATGCGCGCCACCGTGTCGGTGTCCCGCACGCAGCCCCTGAGCCGGTTGGCCACCGCTTGCAGCAGCATGTCGCCGACCGCGTGGCCGTGGGTGTCGTTGACTTGTTTGAAGCGGTCGAGATCGACGTACAACAACGCCATTCGTCCGTTCGCCTCCCGGGCCACCTCCATTGACGCCTTGAGCCGGTCCCGCAGCAGCTCGCGATTGGGCAGTTGCGTCAGTTGGTCGTACTGAGCCATGTGTTGCAGACGGGCGTGCAATTGCTTGCGCTCGATGGCGGTAGCGACCTGAGCGCAGACATATTGCAGCAGCTCCTTGTCTTGCTCGGTATAGCGCTCCCCGCCGGGGATGCTCTTGACGATCAGCGCTCCGATGGTGCCCTTTTGCGAGTTCAGCGGTACGCCCAGCCAGCAAGGGGCGTCGTGCCCGGTCATCAGCGTCTCAAAACCCGGCGCAATCTGGTCCGGCGTCAGCAGTATCGGCTGCCCCGAGCGGATGACTTCGACGCACAAACGCCCGGTAATCGTCCCCGGCTGCCCGGGTTGCGGCTCGTGGTCATCGACGTGATAAGGGAAATTCAGTTGTGCGCAGTGCTCGTCATACAGCGCCACGGAGAAATTCAGCGCCGGCAGCCATTCGCCAATGATCATGTGGATGCGTTTGAACAACGCCAGCAAATCTTCTGCCGCATGGGCAGCTTCAGAGATGGCGTACAGCGCCGCTTGCCGGGATTCGGCCTGTTTGCGCTCAGTGATGTCACGCGCCACGGCGATACGCAGTTGGTCGACCTCGGACCAACGCGCCGACCACAGAATGTGCACGACCTGGCCATCCTTGCGCACGTAGCGGTTTTCGAAGTTGAGCTTGGGCTCGCCGCCCATGATCTCCCGTGCAGCGTCGAGGGTGCGCTGACGGTCGGCCGGGTGCACCAGATCAATCATCGGCAGGCCGATCATCTCATCGGGGCTGTAACCGAAAATACGCTCGCAGGCTGCACTGACAAAGACGAAGCGGCCCTGCTTATCCACCGCGCAAACGGCGTCCAGCAAGAGATCGATGTAGCTCGCCAGCGGCGCAGAATTTCTGGTTGCCATGGTACAGAGAGCGCTTCCGGACAATGCAGCAATCAAATCCATCCCTGACCGATCAAGCGCCCCTGCGCTGCCGGTGTGACTGATGCATCCCTGCGATCAACGTCAAGCCTTGTTCGCAACCAACCCCGGCAAGGCATGCGCCAGCGCGTTGATGGCGAAACCGATGAACATTACCCCGCACAGCCGGGTGATCGCCAGTTCATGGCGTTGGTACAGGGTGCGTACCCGCCGTGCCCCGACAATCCCGATGAGGATAGCGTAGGCGATAAGTCCGCCGACGAAGCTGAGGACGATCAACCACGGCAACATCGACCAGGTCAGCAACTCCGCGCGGCTCGACAACAATGCGGTAAACGTGGCCACTGCCACCGGATATGCCTTCGGGTTGGTCAGGCCAAACAGAATGCCATGCCAGAACGGCTGCCGCGCCGGCCCCTGCGGAGCTTCGGTGCCACTGCGACGGGCCCGCACGGCACGCCAGCCTAACCAGAACAGATAGAGCCCACTGAGGACGCCGAGTACATCAAACGCGGTACTGCCGATTTCCCGCGCGCCGACGATCGCCACCAGCGCGGTGCTGCACCAGACCACATCGCCCAGCAAATGCCCGCACAAAAAACCTGCACCGGCCCGCCGTCCATGCGCCGCGCCAATGCCGAAGACGGCCAGCACGCCGGGGCCCGGCGTAATGCCGTAGATAAAACCCGAGGCGAGCACAGCCATGAGTAGCGAGGGGGTCATTGGGGCTCCTTTTTATGCGCAGTGTTGAATGTTCGGCAGTCTATCTCAGGTCTGTAGCACTCGACTGAAACATCTCGATAGACGAACGGGCTGGCCGCGCCCTACTGATCGCGGTGTAGTATGTTGTATTACAAATCACTACATCGAGACCATCATGTCAGTTATGTCACTGCGCATACCGGACGAAATCGCCAATACCCTCGCCAGTCTTTCCAAAGCTACGGGCCGCAGCAAATCTTTTCTCGCCGTGAATGCCTTGCGCGAATACCTGGCACGTGAAGCGTGGCAAATCGAGGAAATTCAGAAAGCCTTGAAAGAAGCCGAGGATGGGGACTTCGCGACGCAGGAGGAAGTGAACGCAATCACAGAAAAGTGGACTGTCAATGCAGGTTGAGTGGTTGCGTACGGCGTTAAAGAATCTTGATGACGAAGCCACGTACATCGCCATCGAGAATCCAAAAGCTGCAGCCGAGTTCGTCCAGGCAATTCTCGCCAGTGTTGATCACCTCGCCCGATTTCCAGCGACAGGCCGCGAGGGACGCCTACCCGGTACGCGGGAATGGGTCATGCCTGATCGTCCCTATTTGATTCCCTATCGGGTTCGCCAGGATCGGCTTCAAGTACTGCGAGTTTTTCATACGCGTCGACTTCCACCCTCCAGTTGGTAACGGTCATTTAGAAAAAGCCTTTAGCGTTTGATCACCTCCCCAATCCGCTGATTCAACCAATTCAATGCCTGATCCCCGCCTCGCCGCTTGTGCCACACCAACACAAAGGTGAACGACGGAATCTGAAACGGTGGCGGCACCACGACCAGCGTCTGCTCATCGATGTCGCGCAAGGCCCGTGAAGCGACGGTGAGGATCAGGTCGGTGCCGCTGACGAACTCCGGGGCGACGCGCCAGTGCGGCAGGCTGACAGCAACGCGGCGGCGCTCGCCCAGGCTGGTCAGGGCGCGCTCGATTTCCGGCGTGCCGCTGCCGCGCATTTCCAGCAAGACATGGGGACGACTCAGGTAGGTGGGCAGGTCGAGCACGCCCTCGGCGGGCAGGCTGTTGCGGTCCACCAGGCAGGCGTAGTGCTCTTCGAACAGCGGCAGGCTGCGCAATTCGTTGGGTAACTCTGGAAAGACAGCGGCGGCGATATCGATATCACCGTTGACCACCCCTTCGAGCATGCCTTCGCGGCTGGCGTGGCTGATTTGCAGGTCGATGCCCGGCGCTTCTCGACGCAAGGTACGGATCAATCCCGGCAGGACGATGGCAGCGCCGTAGTCGGACATGGCCAGGCGAAAAGTGCGCTTGGCGGTGGCAGGATCGAAGGCATTGGGTGCCAACAAGGATTGCACCTGGGCCAACGTTTCGGACAGCGGCACCACCAATTCCAGTGCTCGCGGAGTGGGCACAAGACCCGCCCCCGCACGGACCAACAGCGGATCCCCCAGTAAATCGCGCAAGCGGGCCAAGGCATGGCTGACCGCCGGTTGGCTCAAATGCAGGCGCTCAGCGGCACGGGTGACGTGTTGCTCGCTGAGCAAGGCATCGAGGATCACCAGCAAGTTGAGATCGATGCGGCGCAGATCATTCATCTGATGCATGTTCTGAATAGCAAAATGGAATTTAAATCTGCGTGACGAATACCCTACAGTCCAGCGAAACTTGTTGGAGTAAGAACATGAGTACGTTGCATTGGGCTGGCCTGTTACTGCTTGCCGCGTTTGCCGGGGCGGTGGTGCCTTTCCAGAGCGCGATCAACGTCAATCTTGGGCGCGGCCTGGGTCATCCGTTGTGGGCAACGCTTGCCTCATTGATGGTGAGCATTCTGGTGCTGCTGCCGATCATCCTGGCATTGCGCTTGCCGTTGCCTTCACTCACGTTTATCAGCAAGGCGCCGCTGTGGATGTGGGCAGGTGGCGCGTTCGGGGTGTGCTTCATTTCGTTGGCGTTGGTGCTGCTGCCCAAGCTTGGGGCTTCGGGCTTTATGGCCCTGGCGCTCGCGGGGCAAGTGGTGGCGTCGATGTTGCTCGACCACTTTGGGTGGTTTGGGTTGGTGGAGCGGCACCTGACATTGCCCAAGGTGTTGGGGGCGCTGTTGTTGATTGCGGGGGTGGTGTTGATTCAGTTTGGCGATGCGGCGGGGAAAGCGCTGACCGTGACGTCTTGAAGATCAAAAGATCGCAGGCTGCGCCAGCGCCTAAAGGAATGCGTGGTCTTTGTAGGCGCTGGCGCAGCCTGCGATCTTTTAAAACTTGTCGAGGGTACGCAACTTCTGCGGCAGCCCCCACATCAGTAGCGCCACGGCGATCAGCGCACACACCCCAATCACATACAGCGCTGGCGTGGTGCTACCGGTCAGGTCTTTGATCCGCCCGACCATGACCGGGCTGACGATGCCGCCGAATTGGCCCAGGGTGTTGATCACCGCGATCCCGCCCGCCGCACCTGCGCCGGCACCGGCCAGCAGTTTTGGCGGCAAGGTCCAGAAGCTCGGGATGGACGCGATGATTCCGGCACCGAGCAAGCCCAGGGCGACGATCAGGAAGGTCGTGTGATTGGCAAAGATCCCGGCGCTGAAGAAACCGACCGCGCCCACCGCCACCAGACCTGCGACGAACTTGCGCCGTTCACCCGTCGCATCGGACAACCGCCCGATGACCACCATGCTGATCGCGCCGCAGATGTACGGAATAGCCGTCAGCAGACCGATCATCACCGGGCTCTCGGTACCGGCGCTGCGGATCAATTGCGGTGCCCAGAAATTCAGGCCGTAGGACGCCACCTGGATCAGAAAGTAGATCAGCCCCAGTGTCAGGAAGCCCGGAATCCGCAGCGCCGCGAGCAGCGAGCCGCCGCTCTTGTGCGGTTCGTGGTGAGCGATACGACTGGCCAGCATCGTCTTCTCCGACGGCGTCAGCCAATGGGCGTCTTCGATGCGATCCTTGAGCAGCGTCAGCACGAGCAAACCGAGGCCGATACACGGCACACCACCGAGCAGGAACAGCCAGTGCCAGCCGCGCATTTGCAATACGCCGTCGAGGTGCTGCAACACCAAACCGGAAAACGGCGCGCCCACCAGACCGGCAAACGCAGAGGACAGGAACAGCATCGACGTGATGCGACCGCGGTAGTGCTGCGGAAACCAGAGCGTCAGGTAATACAGCACGCCCGGCGCAAAACCCGCCTCCATCGCGCCGATCACGAAGCGCAGCGCGTAGAACTGCCATTCGCTGTTGACGAACACCATCAGTGCCGTGGCCAGGCCCCAAGACATCATGATCCGGGCGATCCAGCGGCGGGCGCCGACCTTGTACAACATCATGTTGCTCGGCACTTCGAAAATCACGTAGCCAACGACGAACAACCCGGCGCCGAGGCCGTAAGCGGTATCGCTCAGGCTCAGGTCGGTTTGCAATTGAAACTTGGCGAAGCTGATGTTGATGCGGTCGAAAAACGCGAACAGGTAGCAAACCATGATCAATGGCATCAGGCGCCAGGCGACTTTACTGACCAGGGCTTTTTCTTCGTCGTGGCTAACGGACGGGCTCGCGCTCGCCTCCAGTGCATTCAGGCTCATAGTGGTTCTCCAGGCGGACTTCCCATGGGTGTCCGATTGTTTTTGTTGTCTGGTTGAGGTGCGTTTTCTGTAGGAGCCGGCTTGCTGGCGAAGCGGTGTACCCGTCGACATTAATGTTGAACGGGATGACCTCATCGCTGGCAAGCCAGCGCCTACAAGGGGTTGATGTCAGGTAGGGATCGGATGCAGATCGCAGTTGCGTCCGGCCTTGGCCAATTGACCGGGCACCTCGTGGCCCAGCAGCGCTGGCAACCCTCGGGACAGCTCGAGCAACAACGGCAAATCGATACCGGTTTGAATGCCGATTTCATCGCACAGGTTGACCAGGTCTTCCGTGCAGATATTGCCCGAGGCGCCCGGTGCGAACGGACAACCGCCAAGTCCGCCAAGTGCCGCATCAAAGCGCCGAGCACCGGCCTCGTAGGCGGCGAGAACGTTGCACAAGCCAAGGCCCCGGGTATTGTGAAAATGCAGGGTCAGATCCGCAGGCGAAACCCGCTGCAACACCCGGCGCACGAGGCGATCGACCTGACGCGGATTGGCCATGCCGGTGGTGTCGGCCAGGGTGATGCCCTGAATGCCGAGCTCCTGATAGGCATCGACGATTTGCAGCACGCGGTCCTCGTCGATCTTGCCTTCGAACGGGCAACCGAAGGTGGTGGCGATGCTGCCGTTGAGTCGCACCGGACTGTCGCCAACGAACTGCACAATCTCGCCGAACGCGGCCAACGAGTCTTCACAACCCATGCGCATGTTTGCCCGGTTGTGCGTCTGGCTGGCGGACATCACCAGGTTCAACTCATCGGCACTGCAGGCCAGCGCCCGTTGTGCACCTTTGAGGTTGGGGATCAGCGCGACATAGATCACTCCCGGTTTGCGGGCAATGCCCTTGAACACCGACTCACCATCGCGCAATGCAGGAATCGCCTTGGGCGAGACAAATGAACCCCCTTCGATACGACTGAAACCGGCTTGCGACAGTTGATCGATCAAGGCGATCTTATCGACGGTTTCGACCCAGGTCGGCTCGATCTGCAAGCCGTCGCGCGGGGACACTTCCTGAACGATCAGGCGCTCGGAATAATCGGTGATCATTGCACCACTCCTTGTGTTTTCAGGCGTTCGATGTCGGCCAGTGTCAGGCCCAATTGTGCGAGGACACTGTCGGTATGCTGGCCCAGACCGGGGCCGGACCAATTCACGCCACCGGGGGTTTCGGAAAGCTTCGGCACGATGCCCGGCATCTTCACCGTGGCACCTCCGGGCAGCTCGGCGTTAAGCAGCATATCCCGCGCTTGATAGTGCGGATCGGCGACGATATCGGCCACGGAATAGATGCGCCCGGCGGGCACTTCGGCGGCTTCCAGCGCGGCCAGGACGTCGTCAATGGGCAGGCTGCTGGTCCAGTGGGTGATGGCCGCATCGAGCAAACCGCTCTTGGCTGCACGCCCGTCGTTATGGGCGAATTCTGCCGCCTCGGCCAGATCGGGGCGGCCGATGGTTTGCATCAGGCGCTTGTAGATCGGGTCGCTGTTACCGGCGATGACTACGTAGGCGCCATTGGCGGTGAGGTAAGTATTGGACGGTGCGATACCCGGTAAAGCACCGCCGCTGCGTTCACGCACATGGCCAAGCATGTCGTACTCGGGCACCAGGCTTTCCATGACGTTGAACACGCTTTCGGCCAGCGACACATCAACGATCTGCCCGCCGCCCTGCCCGGTCTTGACCCGCAGCAGCGACATCAGCGCGCCAATCACCGCGTGCAGCGACGCCAGGGAATCGCCAAGGCTGACACCCACTCGCGCCGGTGGCGAACCGGGGGTGCCGGTGGTGTAGCGAATCCCGCCCATGGCCTCGCCAATCGCGCCGAAACCCGGACGGTCGCGGTAGGGACCGGTCTGGCCATAACCGGAGATCCGCACCAGGGTCAGATTGGGGTTGAGGGCATGCAGCACGTCCCAGCCGAGGCCGAGTTTTTCCAGTGCGCCGGGGCGCAGGTTTTCGATCAGCACATCGGCGCTGGTCGCCAGTTGCTTGACCAGTTCGATGCCTTCGGGGGATTTGAGGTTCAGCGCCAACGATTTCTTGTTGCGCGATTGCAGGTACCACCACAACGAAGTGCCTTCGTGCAGCTTGCGCCATTTGCGCAGGGGATCGCCCTGGCCCATGGCTTCGATCTTGATCACTTCGGCGCCGAACTCGGCGAGCATGCGGGCAGCGAATGGCGCGGCGATCAGCGTGCCGATCTCGATCACTTTGATTGCGCTCAACGGGGCAGTCATCGCGGGGTACCTCTAGTTGTTCTTGGAATTGATGCCAAGGCTAGAAGAACGGGCCCTGAGGAATCCAACCTTCAGTTGGCAACGGGCGTTCGCGAAATGCGAACGCTCCCGGAGATATTCGTGACCTTCCAGGCCGCCATCGCCAGCAGGCTGGCTCGCACACTGGATCGGCGCCGCACTGAAGATCCCTGTAGGAGCTGGCTTGCCAGCGAAGAGGACCGCCCATTCAGCCGAGTACTATCAGACTGCCCCCCTCAAATGCTCAAACAACATCCGGCTCACCGGCGACAGCAGCGCTTGATCGCGAACCACCAGAATCAACGCCCGATCCGACCATTCATCCGTCAACGGCACCGCATGCAATCCCAACGCCCGACCAAACAATTCATACGCCTTGTGCGGCAAAATGCCGATGCCCATGTTGGCCTGGACCATCCTGCACATCGCATCGAAACCCGGCACATGAATGCGCAGGCGCAACACCTTGCCCGCCTGACGTGCCGCCGCGTGGGTGCGCATATCGATAGAACTGGCCGCATGCAGACCGACGTAATCGCTGTCCAGGGTGTCGGCGAACGCCAGGCTCGAACGGCTCGCCAGCGGATGATCCGATGGCATCAACACCACCAGTTTGTCCTGGCGATACAACACGCTGTGCAAACCCTTGACGTCACTGTCGATGGAACAGATCCCGAGATCCGCCACGCCATCGAGCACCCCCTGGATCACCCCGGCGCTGGGCCTTTCCTCAAGGTCGGTCTTGACTTGCGGATGACGCTCGGAAAAGTCCCGCAGGTCTTCGGGCAGAAACTGAATGATCGCCGACAGATTGGCGAGCATCCGCACGTAACCGCGCACGCCGTGGCTGTGCTCGCCCAGCTCCAGGCCCATCTTCTCGACGTTGAACAGCATCTGCCGCGCATGGTGCAGCAGCGTTTCACCGGCCGGCGTCAACGTCATGCCCTTGGCCTGACGCACAAACAGGCTGATGCCCAGCGCCTCTTCAAGCTCCATCAGACGCTTGCTCGCCGCCGACACCGCAATGGCTTCACGGGTCGCCGCGCGGGTCAGCGTGCCCTCTTCATGGACGGCGACGAACAGTTGCAGAGTGATCAGGTCGAGACGGCGGATCAGGCTTTTTTGCAGCATCTGGGACTCGGCGAAGTTGGCTCGAACGAAGTCGCAGCATAACGTTCTTCGTTCAAGCTGTGCCCGGTTAGAACGCGCAGATGCGCAGGTCGCTCAGGGCAAACGCCCGGTCGTGATAAAGTCGCCGCTCATCAGCCCCCTTTTGCCGTGAGACTTTGATCGCAATGACCGATTTCCAGGATGTCGATGCCCAACTTGAAGACTGGAACGCCTTGCGCAGCACCGTTTCGTTCAGTGGCTTGCTGGTGGGTAACGGCGCCAGCCGGGTGGTGTGGGACGACTTTGGCTATGATTCGCTGTTCGAAAACGCCCGCACCGTTGAAGAAAAACCCCTGAGCCCTTCGGAACTGAGCGTGTTCGACGCGATGCAGACGCGCAGCTTCGAGCAGGTGCTTAGCGCGCTGAAAATCACCAGTCGGGTCAACAAAGCCCTGGCGATCAGCTCCGCCGCACCACGCAATCGTTATTACGCGATCAAGGAAGCACTGATCAATACGGTGCATGCGGTGCACATCCCATGGCGCTTGGTAGTGCCTTCGACACTGGCAACCATCAATCAGGAACTGGCGAGCTACCGCACGGTGTTCACCACCAATTACGACCTGCTCAACTACTGGGCGCTGCAGCATCAGCCCGGCGCGATTACTGATCTGTTTCAGGGCGCCGAACCCGGTTTTGACCTCAGCGCCACAGCCACCGATAAAACCCGCTTGCTGTACCTGCACGGTGGTCTGCACCTGGTGCGCAATCAGGACGGCACGGCGCGCAAGCTGATGTCGACCGAGGGCACGTTGCTGGGCAGTTTCGCCATCAACAACACGATCAAGACCCTCGACGACGTGCCGTTGTTCGTCAACGAAGGCCCAAGTGCAGACAAGCTAAAGACCATCCGCAGTTCGGATTACCTGTCGTTCTGCTACGAGCAGCTACTCGGCCATGGCCAGGCGCTGTGCATTTTCGGTCACGCGCTGGGCGAGCAGGACAGCCACATCATCCACGCCTTGCGGCTGGCGAAACCGCAGGTGATGGCGATCTCGATTTATCCGCGCAGCAAGGCGTTCATCCAGCATCAGAAGCGGCATTACGCGAAGGTGTTTGAGGGGACGGGGATTGAGTTGCGGTTTTTTGATTCGAAGAGTCATGCGCTGGGCAACCCGAAGCTCGCGGTGCCTGTCGAGGTTTAGCGGGTTGTGGCTAACGCCTTCGCGAGCAGGTTCGCCCCCACAGTGGAATGCATTCCTGCGTGGGGCGAGTCGGGTTTGACAGCGGCTTTTAAAGCACCGGCAAGGTCTTGTCCTTGATCACCGTGGTCGGCCCGTTGGCCTTCACGCTGGCGATGCCTTTGTCCATGGCCGCGGGTGATGAATAGGCCTCGCTACTGCCGATAATTTCGTGGTTACCGGCCTTGAGATTGAAGTAGGGATGGCCATCCTTGGTGGTTTTTTTCTCGTAGCGTTCATCCAGCGGGCTGTTGGCCTGGACCGATGCAATGCCTTTGTCGGCCGCGGCGCGGGTGGTGTACAGCTCGCTGGACAGAATGGTTTCGGCGTTCGCTGCCTTCAGCACAAACCTGAACTGACCGCTGCTGCTTTTGCTGACTTCGTACCATCCGGACATGCTGTTTCTCCTTGGCGATTGAGAGGTTGCGCGCTCCAGAGTAAAGACCAGCCCGGCAAATCTGTCGCGATGGGGCCGGCAAGTACGCCATAAACCTAACCCGTAGATCGTTTCACCACCGACAACTCCGGCGCCTGATTCCGCCGCTGACTCAAATACCGCGTACAACTCACCCGTAAGAAGGAGGCGAAATTGACCACCTCGCCACGATAGTCCATCACCTCTTCATACAGTTTGGTGATCAACTGATTGGTGGTCATGCCGTCGACCTCGGCAATTTCGCTGAGGATGTCCCAGAACTGATTCTCCAGGCGCAGGGTGGTGACCACCCCGCAGATGCGCAGCGAGCGGGAGCGCGATTCGTAGAGAATCGGATCGGCTTTGACGTACAACTCGCACATGGGCAAGTCCCTCGTTACAGCGTGATTTTGGTCCCCAGCAACCCGAGGAAACCAGCGAGCCAATTCGGGTGCGCAGGCCAGGCCGGTGCCGTGGCCAGATTGCCTTGAACGTGGCCATCCGTCACCGGGATGTCGATGAATGTACCGCCCGCCAGGCGAACTTCCGGGGCGCAGGCCGGGTAAGCGCTGCACTCGCGGCCTTCAAGAATACCCGCCGCCGCCAACAACTGCGCACCGTGGCACACGGCTGCAATCGGCTTACCCGCCTTATCGAAATCCCGCACCAGTTCCAGGACTTTTTCATTCAGACGCAGGTACTCCGGCGCACGACCACCGGGTATCAGCAGTGCGTCATAGTCAGCAGACTTGACCTTGGAAAAGTCGAAGTTGAGGGCAAACAGGTGACCGGGTTTTTCGCTGTAGGTCTGGTCGCCTTCGAAGTCATGGATCGCTGTGCGTACGGTCTGACCGGCGGCCTTGTCCGGGCAAACGGCATGCACCGTGTGACCGACCATGAGCAGCGCCTGGAATGGCACCATCACTTCGTAGTCTTCGACGTAATCGCCGACCAACATCAGAATTTTTTTCGCTGCCATGGGGAGGACTCCTCTGGAAAATACGTAGGAGTATTCAAGGTAGTCCTTATCCGGCGGGTCGGGTAACAACCGGCTACTACGAACGATGCGGATCGATCTTGTCTTGTGTGGCGAGGGAGCTTGCTCCCGTTCGACTGCGAAGCAGTCGTCAATTTCCCGCAATCATAGGGGCCGCTGCGCTGCCCAGCGGGAGCAAGCTCCCTCGCCACAAGGACCTGGAACTGTACGGATAATTCTGTCCCCAGCTGTAAGCGCCAAACACCAAGGGTTTATGGCTAGATGATGACACCTCCTGTCACCTTGAATTCTGGTTGCCATCATGTCCTCCCGCGAAAACACCGGCATGGCCCTCGGTCTGCTCGGCGTTGTGATTTTCAGCCTTACCCTGCCCTTCACGCGGATCGTCGTGCAGGAACTTCATCCGCTGCTCAATGGCTTGGGTCGGGCGCTGTTCGCGGCGGTTCCGGCGGCGTTGCTGTTGCTGTGGCGACGGGAAAAGTGGCCAACCTGGAAACAGGTCAAAGGCCTGAGCCTGGTGATTGCGGGTGTGATCCTCGGTTTCCCGGTGCTGTCGGCGTGGGCCATGCAAACCTTGCCGGCGTCCCACGGCGCGCTGGTCAACGGTTTGCAGCCGCTGTGCGTGGCGCTGTATGCCGCGTGGCTGTCCCACGAGCGACCGTCGAAAGCCTTCTGGGCCTGCGCCGCGCTAGGCAGTGCGCTGGTGCTCGGTTATGCATTGATCAGCGGCGCGGGCAGCATTCAGGCAGGGGACCTGCTGATGCTCGGGGCGATTGCGGTTGGCGGCCTGGGGTATGCCGAAGGCGGTCGGCTGGCCAAGGAGATGGGCGGTTGGCAGGTGATCTGCTGGGCGCTGGTGTTGTCGACGCCCTTGCTGATCGGGCCGGTGATGTATCTGGCGCTGCAACACCAGGGAGACATTTCAGCCCGGACCTGGTGGGCCTTCGGTTACGTTTCACTGTTCTCGCAGTTCCTGGGGTTCTTCGCCTGGTACGCCGGGCTCGCCATGGGCGGCATTGCCCGGGTGAGTCAGATCCAGTTGTTACAGATCTTCTTCACCATCGCCTTTTCGGCGCTGTTCTTCGGTGAACACGTTGAGCCGATCACCTGGGTGTTTGCGGCCGGTGTGATCGTGACGGTGGTGCTGGGGCGCAAGACCGCAGTGCACCCGGCGCGAGCTGCCACAGCTTAACCCTGTAGGAGCCTGGCTTGCCGGCGAAGGCGTCCTCGAGATCGCTATCGCCGGCAAGCCGGGCTCCTACAGGATCAGAGGTAACCGTCAGCACGCAGCAGGGTTTCCAGGCAATGTTCGCTGATGTGGTAGAACGCCTTCAGCTCCTGGATTTTCGCCAACAGTTGCGCCGGATTCACCGGCTCGGCACGTTTGACCGCCAGAATCATCTTGTTCTTGTTGGTGTGGTCGAGCGAGATGAACTCGAACACCTTGGTCTCGTAGCCGCAGGCCTCCAGGAACAAGGCGCGCAAGCTGTCGGTGACCATTTCCGCCTGCTGCCCCAGGTGCAATCCATATTGCAGCATCGGCTTGAGCAACGCCGGGCTCTGGATTTGCAGGCGGATCTGTTTGTGGCAGCACGGCGAGCACATGATGATCGAGGCACCGGAACGAATGCCGGTGTGAATCGCATAATCGGTGGCGATGTCGCAGGCATGCAGGGCGATCATCACATCCAGCTCACTCGGCGCCACGCTGCGCACATCACCACATTTGAACACCAGCCCCGGATGCTCAAGCTTTGCCGCCGCGGTGTTGCACAGGGTGACCATGTCTTCACGCAGCTCGACGCCGGTCACTTCGCCTTCGGCCTTCAAGGTATTGCGCAGGTAATCGTGGATGGCGAAGGTCAGGTAGCCCTTGCCCGACCCGAAGTCCGCCACGCGCACCGGTTTGTCCAGCGCCAACGGCGACGAAGTCAGCGCATGGCTGAAGACTTCGATGAACTTGTTGATCTGCTTCCATTTGCGAGACATCGCCGGGATCAGTTCATGCTTGCTGTTTGTCACACCAAGGTCAGCGAGAAACGGCCGGTTCAGATCAAGAAAGCGGTTTTTTTCGCGGTTATGCTCGGCAGACGGCGCTTCACGCAATTGCTGGGGTTTGCTCTTGAACAGCGAAGACTTGCCCTTTTTGCTGTATTCGAGCTGAGCCTCGTCAGTCAACGCCAACAAATGCGCATTTTTGAACGACGCCGGCAGCAGCTCGGCAATCGTCGCCACGCCTTCGGCCAAGGGCAGGTTCTTGGTGATATCGCGGGTCTTGTAGCGGTAAACGAAGGACAGGCAGGGCTGCGCCTTGACTGTCACGGGTTTGATGATGACCCGCTGCAGGTCTGCCTCAGTGCCTGCGTACTTGGCCAGCACCAGTTTGATGAAGGCGTTTTGATCGAGGCTGGTTTGCAGCAGCTCGAGGAACTGGGCGTGATGATCCGGCGCGAGGCTGGCAGGAGTGGCGGTGACGGACATGGAAAACGGCCTCGGGCGATGCAAATCGGAGAATGCCGGTATTTTAAGGGGGTCGAGGACTTTGGGCACGGGGTTATTTTGTTGCAGGTCCCAGTCATGCGATCCAGGACCTTGATGCGGCGGCTGATGCCTCAGGGTTCCACGAGGCGAAGC
Organism: Pseudomonas sp. C32; assembly: GCF_030417915.1. Lineage (NCBI taxonomy): Bacteria > Pseudomonadati > Pseudomonadota > Gammaproteobacteria > Pseudomonadales > Pseudomonadaceae > Pseudomonas > Pseudomonas sp. C32. The sequence continues at coordinate 123,609 of NZ_JAUHUK010000018.1, forward strand.
TTACGGTTGCTGGGCGAATTGATGATGTGTTTGAAGATCAACCCCACGGGCACCGCCCAGGTCAGGCCATTGACCGGATCAGTCACCACGGCGACCGTTTCGGAACTTGCATCGATATCCAGTCGCCGACGATCGTTGCAGGATTTGAGTAAGCCGTAGGCACGGCTGACCAACCTTTCCGCCAGGTGCATTGGCACCTCCATGTTCTGCAAATGTTTCACCGCACGACAGAACAGCACTTGATCGTCGCCCCCCCCTTCACTTTCATGCCGCACCAGAAACGCCTGGGCAATCGCCAAAAGCTCTTCATTCAGATCTGCATTTTCATCAAGGATGCTCATGCTCACGTCTCCTGCGGTACTTCGGTCGTTGCAGGGCTCACAACAGGCTTCGCGGCATGACGCAGGTCGGGCCCGGCGCAAGGCAGGCGCACGGCGGGGTTGGGCATGCCACTGGGTGAAAGCTCGTGGGTCATTTCAAACTCGGCCCGTACCGACCAGCCACAGGCCTCCGACGTGCATTGCAGGTACGCCACCCGCAGAAAAATATGCCGGCCCTCACTGGTGCGAATGCGCATCCTGTTCAAGCAGTGCGGGCATACCATTTTGTAAGTGCTCATGCTGGGTTCCCGACGGTCATTGGGTGGCAATCAACCTGATCAAACGCAATACTGCTTGAGACGTTGATTGCGGCGCTCAGGTCTTGTGAACAATGTCTGCCAGACATAAGGAAGTGCATCTGGCAGACGCGTAGTGGGTTCGAGCCATGCTCGTAGGAAATCACCCTGATACCATTAGGAAGTTTCGACATCGTATTCTTCTGACTCATAGTCGATGATTGATTACTCACAAGAAAAAAAGTACTCATTACGCATAAATTAGGCACTCAAAAAGCATATGTCAAAAGGAAGAGGCTCAAATTGCGTAGCAAAAAATCACAAGCTGTCCTGGCTCGCCTGAAGCAGATTACCGGCACAAAAACCGATGCTTCTCTGTCTTCAGCGCTACAGATCAGCCCGCAAACCCTTAGCAGCTGGAAAGGCCGCGACAGCACACCGTACTCATTATGCGTAGATATCGCGCAAGCTCGTGGCATCTCACTCGACTGGTTGCTGCTGGGTGAAGGGCCGATCCTGAGACAAACCGTTACTGATTCCTCGGTAGCGAATCAGGAAAGTACAACCCGGGAAAACACCATTCTCGCGTTATGGCGGTTGCTTGATGAAAATGATCGTTGCGCCATACAAAACACGCTGGAAGAAAAACAACGGCTGCGGGAAATGGAGCTCAAACTTTCCGAGATGTCCATCACCCTGGCGGCACTTGAACTCTCGAACAAAACTTGAAGCCCAATACGTCATTGCTTTAAGGCGTGCCACAAAACCATGAGGTTACCGCTGCTGCGAACAATCACTACGCATGCCAGGACGCTCACCCCAGCATGCCAAGGGCTAACCGGTAGAAATGCCAGCAACACGTCAATACCGGCAAGGCAGAACATTCCTCCACACAGGCTGATCAATACACTTTCACGCCAGCAGTGGTGATGTTCATCGCGTTGATAACAGGCCAGCCTGAAGGCACTGATCAAGTGAGCCACACCCGTTACCCAAACCAGAGCAACCATTTCCTGGCCCATCATCCTCGCCCCCTGAAGTGCCGAATGATTTCACCGATACCCGCGCCATCAATCCACTGCATGAGCTTGATACTGATGGGAATGACGATCAACGCGCAGATAAACGCCGTCACGCCCGCAGTCAGAAAGGGTGCCAGCGGTTGGGCGACAGGCGAAAACAGGTAGCCCACACCCGCAGACAACAACCAGGAACCGATACGCTGCCAGGCCTTGAAGTTAGCGCGCGTGGTGGTCACCAGCCACGCGCCGAGCGATGCACCGAACAATACTTCGCCATCGATCACCGGCAATGTTGCGATCCCCATCCCCACCATCAGCGCGCTGATACTGTTGTAGGTCGAATCAGTCAGGCTCATGAGCACCTCGCACAACGCCCGAATCAACGTTGATCGCTCCCGACTCGATCGCCTTGAAGATGGCGCAACTGCGAGAGTTGACGTCGAACTTTCGGCGAATATTGGCGAAGTGAAAATTGACGGTCGACTCCGCGCAATTTTCGATCCTGGAAATTTCCCAGGAAGTTTTGCCCTTGTAACACCACATCAGGATTTGTGTTTCTTTCGCCGTCAGCTTCACCGACGTCGCACTTTTCTCTGCGCGAGGAACTGTCCGCACAAGAGAGTCAATTGATTGTTGGGTTGGCATAAGAATCCCTCTACGCTGGAGTGCCCTTCGCTGGGCATCCGCTGGTAGAGAGAAATATTGACGAGAAGGCTGAGTCGGGACAATTGACGGGACTTGTAGCGGCGAGCGCTACACAACGCCGTGATCAGACTTAGCCGAGCACCACTAAACGGTTCGGCAATTCATTGCGCGCATGGGTCACCGGCACATGCACTTTGAGCAGCTTGCCACAGGCTTCGATGCAGCTGACAAACCCTTGCAGGGTCTGCCCTGCCTTCACCTGCTGGGTAAACGTGGCGACGATCGCATCCCAATGCTTGTTGTCCAGACGACTGGAGATGCCCTCATCCACCAGAATTTCCACGTAGCGCTCGGCCTCTGAGACAAAAATCAGCATGCCCGTGCTGCCTTGCGTGTGGTGCAGGTTTTGCTCCAGAAACTGCCGACGGGCCAGGTTTGAGGCGCGCCAATGACGCACCGACCTCGGGACCAGGTGCGTGGTGACTTTCGGCAAGCGAAACACCAGGCACAACACGATGAAGGTGATCCACTGCACCAGCAGCAGGCTGTGCATGGTCAGCCAACCCGTGAGGTAATGCACGATACCCGGCGCCAGCAACGCCAGCAGGCTGGCCCACAGCAGCGGAATGTAGGCGTAATCATCGGCGCGGGCCGCGAGCACCGTCACCAGTTCCGCATCGGTATCGCGTTCGACCCGGGCAATCGCCTCGGCGACTTTGCGTTGTTCGTGTTCAGTCAGTAATGCCATGTCGTGAAATGCCTGCTCATTATTATTGTCACCAGCCGCCGGACGAACCGCCCCCGCCGAAACTGCCCCCACCGCCGCTGAACCCCCCGCCTCCACCGCCGCCGCCAAAACCACCACCAAAGCCGCCACCGGAACCTCCGGAGCCGCCACGGCCGGCCGGAAGAATACCGAGCATTTGGCCGACAAAAAAAATCAGGATGAACAACAGCAGCACAAACACGAAAACCCCCGGATGGCGCGAGACGAAATCGTCCCCCGGATCGCCTCGGGATTCATAGGCGGTCGACGGTTCGTCCAAGGGATTGCCCCCAAGCACCACCAGCATTGCCGCGACGCCATCGCTGATGCCTTTGTTGAAGTTCCCGGTCTTGAATGCCGGCGTGATGACCTGATTGATGATCACCGAACTCTGGGCGTCGGTGAGGCGATCCTCCAGGCCATAACCGACTTCGATACGCAGTTTTCGCTCGTCCCGGGCGACAATCAGCAAGGCACCGTTGTTCTTGTCCTTCTGCCCGATACCCCAGTGACGCCCCAACTGATAACCGAAATCGGCAATGTCGGTGCCCTGCAAATCCGGCAGGGTGACCACCACCAGCTGCTCGCCAGTGGCGGTTTCATGGGCCTGAAGTTGCTGGGTCAGTTGCTGGCGCACCGACGGCTCGATCATTTGGGCGTTGTCCACCACTCGCCCGGTCAGCGCCGGGAAAACCAGCTCGGCACGAGCCGTGACGGCCACCCCCCACAACAACAGCATCAGACCCACTTTCAATACGCGCATTGGCAACCTCATCCATACATACACCGCCCTCTACGGGATTGAGTCAGAATTTGACCTCAGGGGGCTTTTCCGCGCCCGGCGTGGCTTCGAAGGTTTCGCGAACCGGCAGGTCGCTGTACATCACCGTATGCCACAGGCGACCGGGGAAGGTACGGATCTCGGTGTTGTACTTCTGCACCGCAAGAATGAAGTCGCGCCGGGCTACGCTGATCCGGTTTTCGGTACCCTCTAGCTGCGATTGCAGGGCAAGGAAATTCTGGTTGGCCTTCAGGTCCGGATAACGCTCGGACACCACCATCAGTCGGCTCAAGGCACCACTGAGCTGATCCTGGGCTTGCTGGTACTGTTTGAGCTTTTCCGGGTTGTCCAGGGTCGATGCATCCACCTGGATCGACGTGGCCTTGGCCCGCGCTTCGATGACGGCGGTCAGGGTTTCCTTCTCGTGGGCCGCGTAGCCCTTGACGGTTTCCACCAGGTTGGGAATCAGGTCGGCGCGGCGCTGATACTGGTTTTGCACCTGCCCCCACGCGGCCTTGGCCTGCTCGTCGAGGGTCGGGATGTTGTTGATGCCGCAAGCGCTCAGTAACGACGTCAGCATCAGCAACATGGCGACTTGCAAGCGTGAACGATGGGTTGGACTGACATTCATCAGGATGATGCTCCCTTGTACATTTCATGAAAAAACCGACCGTGAAACCTTCTCGGCCGGCTGTTGGGGCATAATCGCCCGCGCCTCTGGATTGCCACGGGCCGATGGGCTAAAAAGAGGCCCCGCGTGAAAGCGCGTGCGGACTTCGGCTGGCGCTTTTTAAGTCAGCACCCGAACAACAATAGTCGTTCCCTAAATTTTGGCTGGCCGGCGTGTACATCGCCGTTTGGGCCCTTGAGAAAACTATTCATGAAGAAGCTGTGTTTGCTGGGCCTGTTCGTCGGCCTGGCCAGTCATAACGTATTGGCCGCCACGACGCCCGCCCCCCTGGAGAACAAGGACGCCTTCGTCAGCAACCTGATGAAGCAAATGACCCTCGATGAGAAAATCGGCCAACTGCGCCTGATCAGCATCGGCCCGGAAATGCCCCGCGAAATGATCCGCAAGGAAATCGCGGCCGGCAACATCGGCGGCACGTTCAACTCGATCACCCGCCCGGAAAACCGTCCGATGCAGGATGCTGCCATGCGCAGCCGCCTGAAGATCCCGATGTTCTTCGCCTACGACGTGATCCACGGTCACCGCACCATTTTCCCGATCCCGCTGGCCCTGGCCTCGAGCTGGGACATGGACGCCATCGGCCTGTCCGGGCGCATCGCCGCCAAGGAAGCCGCGGCTGACAGCCTCGACCTCACCTTCGCGCCGATGGTCGATATTTCCCGCGATCCGCGCTGGGGCCGCACGTCCGAAGGCTTTGGCGAGGACACCTATCTGGTGTCGCGCATTGCCGGCGTGATGGTCAAGGCGTTCCAGGGTGCGGGCGCCAACACGGCCGACAGCATCATGGCCAGCGTCAAGCACTTCGCCCTGTACGGCGCGGTCGAGGGTGGCCGCGACTACAACGTGGTCGACATGAGCCCGGTCAAGATGTACCAGGATTACCTGCCGCCGTACCGCGCCGCGATTGACGCCGGTGCTGGCGGGGTGATGGTTGCGCTGAACTCGATCAACGGCGTGCCTGCCACCGCCAATACCTGGCTGATGAACGACCTGTTGCGCAAGGAATGGGGCTTCAAGGGCCTGGCGGTCAGCGACCACGGGGCGATTTTCGAGCTGATCAAGCACGGCGTCGCTCGTGACGGCCGTGAAGCCGCGAAGCTGGCGATCAAGGCCGGTATCCACATGAGCATGAACGACACCCTGTACGGCAAAGAACTGCCGGGGCTGTTGAAGGCCGGCGAGATCCAGCAAAGCGACATCGACAACGCCGTTCGCGCAGTGCTGGATGCCAAGTACGACATGGGCCTGTTCAAGGACCCGTACCTGCGTATCGGCAAGGCTGAGGATGATCCGGTCGACACCTACGCCGACAGCCGCCTGCACCGCGCCGAGGCCCGCGATGTGGCGCGCCGCAGCCTGGTGTTGCTGAAAAACCAGAACGAAACCCTGCCACTGAAGAAAACCGCGAAAATCGCCTTGGTCGGTCCGCTGGCCAAGGCCCCGATCGACATGATGGGCAGCTGGGCCGCTGCCGGTCGCCCTGCGCAATCGGTGACCCTGTTCGATGGCATGAGCAGCGCGCTGGGCGATAAATCGACGCTGATCTACGCTCGCGGTGCCAACATCACCAGCGACCCGAAAATCCTCGGTTACCTGAACTTCCTCAACTTCGACGCCCCGGAAGTGGTGGATGACCCACGCCCGGCGAACGTGCTGATCGACGAAGCGGTGAAAGCAGCCAAGGAAGCTGACGTGGTCGTCGCTGCCGTGGGCGAGTCCCGTGGCATGTCCCACGAATCGTCGAGCCGCACCGACCTGAACATCCCGGAAAACCAGCGCGAGCTGATCCGAGCCCTGAAAGCCACCGGCAAACCGCTGGTGCTGGTGTTGATGAACGGCCGTCCGCTGTCGATTCTCGAAGAGAAGGAACAGGCTGACGCGATCCTCGAAACCTGGTTCAGCGGCACCGAGGGTGGCAACGCCATCGCCGACGTGCTGTTCGGCGACTACAACCCGTCGGGCAAACTGCCGATCAGCATCCCGCGCTCGGTTGGGCAGATTCCGACCTACTACAACCACCTGACCATCGGCCGGCCGTTCACCCCGGGCAAACCGGGCAACTACACCTCGCAGTACTTCGATGACACCACCGGCCCCTTGTACCCGTTCGGTTACGGCCTGAGCTACACCGAGTTCAACCTGAGCGACATGGCGCTGTCATCGACCACGCTGAACAAGACCGGCAAGCTCGACGCCAGCGTAAAAGTGAAGAACACCGGCAAGCGTGACGGTGAAACCGTGGTCCAGCTGTACATCCAGGACGAGACCGGTTCGATGATTCGTCCGATCAAGGAACTGAAGAACTTCCAGAAAGTGATGATCAAGGCCGGCGAACAGAAAGTCGTGCACTTCACCATCACCGAGGACGACCTGAAGTTCTACAACACCCAGCTCAAGTACGCAGCGGAACCGGGCAAGTTCAACGTGCAGATCGGCCTGAACTCCGAGGACGTGACGCAGCAGAGTTTTGAGTTGTTGTAACCCTCAAAAGCAAAAGATCGCAGCCTTCGGCAGCTCCTACAGGGAACAACTCATACCCCTGTAGGAGCTGCCGAAGGCTGCGATCTTTTGATCTCGCTTTACCTTTATCCCCGCCGATCCAACAGATTCACCACCACCCGATCCACCCATCCCCAGACCCTCTGCTTGACCCGCTTCCACAGCGGTCGACGCTGCCAGGCCTCCAGGCTGACTTCCTGGCTCAGGGCAAAGTCTCTTTCGAAACTTGCCGTTACTGCACGAGTCAGCCCAGGGTCCAGCGCTTCGAGGTTGGCTTCGAGGTTGAAACGCAGATTCCAGTGATCAAAGTTGCACGACCCGATGCTCACCCAGTCGTCGACCAGCACCATTTTCAAGTGCAGGAAGCACGGCTGATATTCAAAGATCTGCACCCCGGCCTTGAGCAGTCGCGGGTAGTAGCGATGCCCGGCGTAACGCACGGACGGGTGATCGGTGCGCGGCCCGGTCAGCAGCAGGCGCACATCGACGCCTCGAGCAGCAGCCCGGCGCAGTGAGCGACGGACTTTCCAGGTCGGCAGAAAATACGGCGTGGCCAGCCAGATCCGGCGCTGGCCGCTGTTCAACGCGCGAATCAGCGATTGCAGAATATCGCGGTGCTGGCGGGCGTCGGCGTAAGCCACACGGCCCATGCCCTCACCCAAGGACGGTAACCGTGGCAAGCGCGGCAAGCCAAAATGCGAGGCCGGTCGCCAGGCACGTCGATGGCGGTTGGCAATCCACTGACGATCGAACAGCAGTTGCCAGTCGAGCACCAGCGGCCCGGTGATTTCCACCATCACTTCGTGCCACTCGCTAACGTCTTCACCTGGCGTCCAGAATTCATCGGTGGCGCCGGTGCCGCCCACGACGGCCAGACTCTGATCGACCAACAACAGCTTGCGGTGATCGCGATAGAAATTACCGACCCAACGCCGCCAGTTCAGGCGATTGTAGAACCGCAACTCGACCCCGGCGGACGTCAGGCGCTGGCGTAAAGCCAGAGTGAAGGCAAGGCTGCCGTAGTCATCGAACAGGCATCGCACCCGCACGCCGCGCTCGGCAGCCTGGACCAACGCCTGAACCATCGCTTCGGCGCAAGCGCCCGCCTCGACCAGGTACAACTCCAGCTCGACCTGTTCTTCGGCACGAGCAATCGCCACCAACATGCGCGGAAAAAACTGCGGGCCATCGATCAGTAGCTCGAAATGGTTGCCTTCACGCCAGGGAAAGATCGCACCGGCCATGTCAGCGCGCCGTGAAAATCAGCACCGCACCCACCGGTACCGACAGGCTGATTGCCGATAAACCGGCCAGTTTGCGCAAGGTTTCCAGACCCGGTGCCAAATCAAAATCTTCGGCGTTGATGACCACCGGCTCAAGCGTCACCACTTGAAAACGCCGGTCATCGAGTCGGGTCGCCAACAACTGCGCGTTGTACGTGTGCTGCTTGCCGTGCAGATCGACGGTCAACGGCAGGCGCAACTCCAGCTGCGCGCCGGGGGCGAGATCGTTGATCGGACGCAAATCGATCTGCGTGGTGATCAGTGCTTCGGGAAACCTGTCGATCTCGAACAGCTCTTTGCGCATGCGCTCATCGCGCAGCGGAATGCCGCTGTTGATCGAGTCCAGTTCGACTTCCACCCGCGCCAGCCCTTTGGGATCGACCTGACCGTGCAACACCAGAAAGCGCTGCACTTCAGAAACATTGGCGTTTTTGGTGCTGACAAACGACAGCCGAGAGGACTCGCCGTCGAGGTACCAGTCGGCGCGGGCCGACAGCGTAGCGCCGGTCAACAGCAGGAAAGCGAGGGTTTTCAGGGTGAAACGCTTGAACATAAAAACTCGTGAGGGCAGATAAACCTGTGCTGAACCTTAACTGGCCCTCAGCGCATTGCAAGCCGTCTACGACACCAAACCCGCTTTTGTGGTGAGGGAGCTTGCTCCCTCACCACAAAAGCCCCCACCTGGACTTTCCGCTTCATTGTTGCAAGCGACAGCCCTGGCGTTCGCCGATCCATACAGCACTGTTGCTTCGACCCATGCCGCTGACTGTTATTTGCTTGCTGGCAACATCATCGACAAAACCGCTGGTCGGCAGCCACTGTTTCACGTATCCGCGGCAGTACTCGGCATCGTTGTTCATCACATAACGGCACGAGCAATACTCCTTGGCGGTGTAGGCGCTGATGATGCCGGGGAACGCCCACAGCGCAACACGTTCGTGCCAGATCCAACCGAGCAAGGCCAGCAACAGGATCAGCAACAGTGAACTGATCGATCGGCGTCGAAAAAAACCGCTCATGGCTGCACCTCGGCGACGAAGGTTTTTAGCGCGAGCTTGAGCAATTCGTTATGTCGATAGCTACCGTCGCGGTCATCGCCGTAGCGCACGATCACCAGGTTTTCACTGGGGATCACGTACATCGCCTGACCCCAATGGCCCAGCGCGGCGAAGGTGTCGGCCGGGGCATCAGGCCAGGGTTGGGCGGCCCCGTCGACTGCGCGATTGAGCCACCAGTGTCCGCCGGGCACGGCGGCGTCCTGATTCGCCCGATAGTGGGCGAAGGGCTCGCGATTGAACGCGACCCAGTCTTTGGGCAGCAGTTGCCTATCACCCCAACGTCCATCACGGGCCATCAACAGGCCGACTCGCGCCAGATCCCGCGCAGTGAGATAGGCATAAGAGGACGCGATGAACGTGCCGGTGGCATCGGTTTCCCACACGGCACGGCGAATGCCCAGCGGTTCGAATAATGCAGCCCACGGATAGTCCGCATAGCGATTCGGCCCGACCATGGTTTTCAACGCGGCGGACAGCAGATTCGTGTCACCGCTGGAATAGCGAAATGCCTGGCCCGGTGCTGCGTAGCTGTCGTGATCGACAGTGAATGCGCCCATGTCTGCGCGGCCTCGGGTATAGAGCATGGCCACCACCGAGGATTTCAACGGTGCGTATTCGTAGTCTTCCTGCCAGTCGATGCCTGAGGCCCAGTGCAGCAGGTCGGCCAAGGTCATGGTCGGGTATTTCTTCAGCGGGGGATAAAATTTTTGTACAGGATCCTGGAGCTTGCACAGCCCTTCGCCATAGGCCACACCCAGGACGGTTGCCATCAAGCTTTTACTGATTGACCAGGTCAGGTGTGGAGTCTCGGCGGTGGTCGACCCGGCGTAGCGCTCGTAGATCAATTGGCCGTCGCGGATCACCAACAAGGCATCGGTGCGGATGCCTTGGCGGGTGCTGTCGTTGCGGGGCGCGAAGGCGTATTGCTCCAGTGCCTGAAGTGCGGGTCCGGTCATGACCGGGCCGGACGGCCATTGCTCCGCGGGCCATTGTTCGGCGCGGGTGCCGAAGCTGAGCAACAGCAGGAAAATCAGGGGCAAGCCTTTCAACATGGCGGGGGCTCATGGGAAATAACCGGGTTAGCCTAGCCCAATTAAATGACACTCACGCGAGCCTTGCAGGAGCTGCAATTGTCAAAGGCCTGCCAGTGCCTTCACCAACCGTTTCCCCCGTGCCCCCGCGGCCAAATCCATCACCGCCTGATCCCTCTGCCACATTGCCGACCACGCTGGCGGCCCCTCGGCCAATGCTTCTTTGATTTCCGTCTTTAGCGCTTCAAACTGCGCAAACAATCCGCCCAACAACACATGCCCGGCCGGACTGGTAGGAGGCTGTCGACTGACTTCCGCGCAGCCGGCGAGCAACGCCAGCAGGCGCAGTTGCAAGCCCTGAGACCAATCGCTGTCCTGTCCGACGCCATACAACCACGCCGTCATGGCGCTCAACACATAAACGTCTTCCAGCGTGCGGAATGGTTTGACGTAGGCATCCCAGCCATCCCCCGCCAGCAATTCACACAAGGCGTTATCCAGAAACAAGCGGCCATGGCTGATGTCGGGCATCAACGGGATCGCTGGCAACTGCTCCACCCGCACACCGGGTTCTTCGCGATAGATCACCGCCAGGCTCAAACGCGGATCTTCGCCGGGCTCTTCACTGCGTGCCGCCACCAGCAACCAGTCGGCGGCGTCGCCAGCGGTGACGAAATCCTTGCGCCCGTTCAGGCGCAAACCG